>NZ_DASRBZ010000646.1:0-10658 GCF_035653355.1 Mycobacterium sp.
CGCCTGACGCTGCAGCCAAACACCGCGCATGAAAATCGGAAATCCGAGTAGGCCAGGAGCCCACATACCCATCAACGCGGCGCCCGCGATCATCCACTTGTCGGCTCGACGCTGAGCCTGGCGCGATTCGTCTTCGTGGTCCGCGAGACTCGCAGAGCCGCTTGGAGGGATAGTCGTCGCGGCCGGCTTCACAATTCCCACCACCCACGGGCGAATGACATGTAGAGCTGAATCAGAAACATCGTGAGCAGATAGCCGTAGATGAACAATTGGAAGACGATAAGCGCTCGCTTGCGTTTGCGTTCCTGTTGATCCATATCGGCTTTCCTTCCCTAGAGCAAAGGCGGATTTGGTCCATCTGTGTCGCGCAGGCTGGCGGCCGCGACCTCACGCAGCCCGTCGTTGATGGCTCCATCGGTGGACAGCGGCGCAAGGATGCATGCTTCGGCCGCCTCCATCTCGGCAGCTCCGGAGGCGATGAGCTTTGCCGCGGTGACCAGCACGCGGGTGGACGGCGGCTCGAAGTGGAAGACTTCATCGGCGTTACGGATTGCGATGGCGCAGCCGACAAGTCGCATGGCGGCACCCAGCTGATGCCGGCTTCGGCGACAATCACCTCCGCCTCCTGCTGCGGATGCAGGTAGCGCATCGGTAGGGTGACGAACCGCTGGCGAAACGACGGCTTGAGCTCCTTGAGTGAGCTGCGGTAGGCCGGGTTGTAGGAACAGACGAGCATGAACGAGTCCGGCGCCCTGACAACTTCGCCGGAGCGGTCCAGGTATAGCGCGCGGCGGTGATCGGTCAGTGAGTGCAGGATGGCCAGCGAGTCGTGGCGCGCCTCTACGACCTCGTCGAGGTAGCAGATGGCGCCGGCTTTGACTGCACGCGTCAGTGGCCCGTCGGTCCATAGCACGTCGCCGCCCTTGACCATGAAACGGCCGACCAGGTCGGAGCTGGTGAGATCGTCGTGGCAGCTGATCGTCACTACCGGGCGTTCCAGACGCACGCCCATGTGCTCGACGAAACGTGTCTTTCCGCACCCCGTCGGGCCCGTGAGCATGACCGGTATGCGGTGGTGATACGCGTGCTCGAACAACTGCACTTCGTTGCCGGTGGCAACGTAGATACCGGTGGTCATTTTGTCCCTCAAGTCGCAGTCGGTCACGCGGCGACCAACTCTCGATGAACGTGGGCCAATACGCGGGGAAGTTCGTCGACGCGCCGGATCCTTCTGGAGCGACGTGGACCGAAAACTTCCGGCAGTGGGTCGACGCGCGTCGGCCCTACGCCGACGTAGAACACCGAGACTCCGGCCTGATTGGCTTCCTCGACCGCGTGCGCCACATCGGCCCATGCATAGCAGCCCTCGTAGCCTTCGTCGGAGATCAGTCCGTCGCCGATCACGATGAGCAGACGCCGTTCGGACGGCTGCGCGAGCAGCCGGCTCGTCAAGTGACGCACTGGCGCGCCCAACCTGGTGTAGCCGCGGGTCGTCAAGCCGAGCCCGCTGGGAGCCACAAACCGACGGTCCTGGAAGTCCTTCAGGCAGCGGACTTCGACATAGTGGCGGGTGTTGCCGGTGAAGACGAAGATTCCGTGGCGCTCTCGGGCATTCGTCATCGCGCGCGACAACGCATCAGCGCACTGAAGTTCGAGCTGAAAGATCCTGCCGCCGTGTACGCCCAGCGACGAACTGCCGTCCAGCAGAAGCGCAGTGGTGACGTCGCGGCTGCTGGGTAAGAGTTCGCTAAAGATCCGTGGTTCCCGCGCCTCGCCGGTGATCATGTCGATGTAGTGGCGCACGTAGTGGTCGACATCAAGGTCGCAGCCGTCTTCAAGTCCGTTCGTCATCGCGCGATGGGTGTGCTCTTCGAACCATTTCCGAAGATCGGCGGACAACGGCGCGCAGTGGTTAGCATGACCGCTCGGGCTGCGCTCGACCACCGCGACGTGATCGGGCAGGAAGCTCTTGGTCCACGCATTCCACTTCGGATACGGAATTCCTTGCGTGCGTTGTGGATGATGTCAAGGTCATTGTCGTCGGGCCGGCTTGGAGGCGGCAAGTTGGGGTTGCGGACCCCGCCGTCTCCGCCGACAGGCACAGAGTATGGACGTGGACGGCGCTTCTGGGTGGTGGTCCACGGCATCCTGCCGTAGCGGCGCAGCGCGCTGACCAATCCGCGGGGCGCCCGGAAGGTCGACGGCAATGTGCCCAGCAACGGATGTTCGGGCAAGGATTGCCGGGTGCGCGCCAGTTCGATGGCACGATCGAGCATCACTGTCGCGTCCATGTCTACGTCGGCGATCTCGAGATCGGGTAGCATGCGCCGCATCTCGGGCAATAGCCCAGGCCACCTCGAGGTAATCCAGCCGAGAGCAACGCCCGCTTCGATTAGAGTCAGCGCACACCGTTCGCGCGCCGTCAATTCAGCGAGCCGGTATCCGGCGAGGCGATCCTTCGACGGCGAGCATTGCAGCGCGACACCGCATGTCAGGGTTCGTCGCGTCCAGTCGTGGGCGACTGGCGGGTAGGGAACGTGCACAATAGACAGGCTCGTGTTCAAGCCAAAGCTGCGTTTCGCACCCGTCACCAAGCGCGCACCTTCACGGCGCCGTTCGCTGAAGGCGACGGCCGTCAAGGCGCAGCTGCGCTCGATCGTCATCGCGGACATGCCGGCCGGCTCAACCACGGCCCGCAGCTCCTTCAGCACGCCGGCGGATCGCACCACGGTCGCCTGTCAGAACGTGCCGATGTTGGAGAACATCCAGTACCAAAACCAAATGATCAGCGCGGTGCCGCCCCAGGCAGCAACGTAGCGAGCGATCTCCCAAAGCCAGAGCATTACCGGGTCTCCTTGTCGCCGATTTGCGCACGAATCGTGAGGATGCGGACCGACCGCGAGACAGTCATTTGATGCGCTCCCCGGTCCGCGGCCGACGCGCGTCCCGCAGCGAGGCCTTGACCTGTTGCGTCATGGTCCGCTCTTTCTATCCCATATATTGACTTCAGTCAACCGAGTGGGCCGCGCGCGGCTAAAGATCCGCATCGCAATAGGCCCTGTCTGCCGGCTTTTCAGCTAGCCAGTCCTCGCCGCAACCACAATGAGCATGGATACCTGTCAGTGAGTCCAGTCATCAATCCGTCAGTCGGAGAAGATTTCGCGATTGACCGTGTGCAGGTAGGGGATTGCGAGGAATGGGGTGATGTAGAAGATGTCGTAGAGCCACCAGCCAATCACCGGGAACACGACGCCCGCGTAGCGCACATCGGCATACATCGTCATGTTGAATACGTAGCCGATCCAGATCACCACACCCATCCAGCATGTGATCACCATCCACTGGTGTCCCCACCGCTTCATCTGCAAGAACCCGATGCCCGCGGCAATCCGCATTGTGAACACCGTGAGTATCAGCCCGATTTCCCAACTCTTTTCGCCCGGGCCTGCCGCGCCGCCGATCCACAGCTCGTTGTAGTGCCAGAAATAGCCGGCGTCGAACATGTTGCCCCACCCATTGAGGAGCACCCGCGCCAGCAAAGTGTGATTGGCCACCATGTCAAGGGCCCATCCCACAGTGTTGATGGCCGCGTCGATGATGACCAGATAACCGATCAGCGTTACGATCGTCGGCCGCACGGAGAGCCCGTCCCGCTGCGCGCGCCGCAGCAGCCAGACTCCGCGCAGAAACAGCGGCAGTCCAAAGACACCCAGGGCGGCAGTGCCGATCAGCAGGCTGCCCGAGATGAGCCACCTATCGGCGCGGCGCTGCGCATTCTGTGATTCCTGCAAGTGCTCGTCGTAGGACGGGCTGGGGGTTACGGCGCTTGGTGCGTTCCTGTCGACGCGGCGACGACGCGCGGCCAGCGACTGCAGATTCATGGGCACCTACCGACGATTTCAGAGATCGGGAATGACCAGCGGGGAGTTCCTGCCTTGCAGGCCGCCGTCGACGTGGAAAGTGGCGTTGGTTGCGTAGCAATTTTTCGTACACAGATACACCGCAAGCCTGCCGATGTCCGCCACGTCGCCGAATCGGTGTAGCGGCGTGAGCTCTTTCATGTTGACCTCGGCTTCCGGCACCATGTCCAGGGCCTGCTGGAGCCCGTCGGTCATAAACGATCCCAGCGCGATGGCGTTGACGCGGATCTTAGGCGCCAACTCCTGTGCCATAGCCCTAGTCAGCGATTCCAGGGCGCCCTTCGCGACGCAGTACGCAGCCAGTGCCCGGATACCGAAACGCGCTGAGCCGGAGGAGATATTGATGATCGACCCCTGCCCGACGCCGAGCATGTGGGGTACCGCCAGCTGGCTCATGATGAACGCTGAGGTGACGCACCAGTCGAAGGTGTGCCGGAAGTCTTCGTCGGTGATCTGCAGAAACGGCGCGTAGGTTGACCCGCCGACGTTGTTGACCAAGATGTCGATCCGGCCGAATTCATCCATCGTTGTCTGTACGACGCGCTCACCGTCCGACCGCTTTATCGCGTCGGCCGTGATAGCGCGGCCGTCGCCTCCGGCGTCTTTGATTTCCTTGATCGTCTGTGCCAGTTGTTCGGAGGTGCGCGCGGTTCCGACAACGGTAGCGCCGGCCTCCGCCAATACTTTTGCGATACCTGCACCCACGCCGCGCCCGGCGCGAGTCACGATGGCAACCTGACCATCCAGCTTGAACTGTTCCAGAGCCATTCAGACTTCCCTCCGGCGGCTGCGGCACGCATCGCTTCGTAACTTCTTAGACCCTCGGTCAGCCGCTGTCAATGACTCTAATCAGTTTCGGACGGGCCTCATCGGAGTAGTGTGCGGCTATCGGCCTCGACTGGGCCATACTGTTGTGTGGTCGAGTCGAAACGTCAGTTGGCCACAACAGGTCAGCGGAAATGAGTCGGGGATGGTAGCGACGGACAAGTTGTCGGGACGTGACGCTAAGCGTTTGCGTACGCGAGAGCGACTCTTGGGCGCAGCCATCGCTGAGTTCAAACGCTCCGGAATGGCCGATGCCGATGTAGGCGCGATTGTGACTGCCGCAGGAGTCGCACACGGCACGTTCTTCTTTCACTTTCCAACGAAGGAACACGTGCTCTTGGAATTGGAGCGACGCGAAGAGCACCGTATTGCGAGCCAGCTCGGCCGTTATCTCGAATCGCAGCGCGATCTTCGTTCGGTGCTCAAGGAAGCTGTACGGCTCGTGTTGGCCCTAGAACGTCGCCTCGGTGTGTTGTTGTTCAAGGACTTTCTGGCACTGCATTTCTCGCAGTCGCGTCCGCCTGCAGAGGAGGGCAAAGACCACCCGGTGATCGTCTTGGTCGCCCGCGAAATCGAGCGCGCGAAAGAAGACGGTGTAGTGGCTGCAGACGTCAACCCGATGAACAGCGCGGTGTTCTTCTTGCTGGGCCTGTACGCGCTGTTGACGACCACGTACGCGTGGCCTACCCGCGATGCCATGCTCGAGGACTACGTGGCCAGGACGTTGCGCAGCATCGGAGCTTCTTGACCGCAGTCAGCAGCGTGACTACGAGCGCACGACGCCGCGCAGCTGCATGAGCCCGAGCTCGACGTGGGTGATAACCCCCGGCGGGGCATCGCAGACGGCTGGAATCGTGTTGGCCGGGCCCATTGCGGTCCAGGTGTAACCGGGCTTTCTGTAGTTGCCCTGTGGGTCCGGCGGCGCTTGCAGGATCAGTTCCGTAGGCTCATCGCCCTCGATCACTACACGGTAGTGATAGTGACCGCCCCAGTCCGGCTTCGGCTCGATGGCATCGTATTGGTCCATCGTGTACATCTCGTGGAAGGTGATGAAGGGCTTATCGTCTACCCACGTCGTCCACGTATGGTGCTGTGATGCGACGGTGCCCTTCTTGATCACGCCTTTCAGGCCCGGCATGTCGCTGGTCTCCCCTCCTTCGTAGGGGATGTCTCGCTTCGCCGTCCCCAACTCCACCGCCGTGGTGTATCTGTCCACTGTCTTGCCGAATCCTTCGACGACCATCGCCATCGACTGTGCGAACAACGGCCATGCGTTGCCAAGGAGGTTCGGGCCCGCCAGAAATGTGTCCGGATCGCTGCACATGCCCATCTCCTCCAGGTACTTCAAGGTGGGAGCGCGACCGTACCGACGTTGCCGATGCCCCACTGGATGACGCGATACCTGCGGTCGGGCGGCGGTTTGAACGGCATCTGCCACTTCCTCGCGTTTCAGTGGCTGCGGTGTGGCAAATGCGCCGTTCCCACCGGCACACATCACGCCGGCGCAAGGGCCAGGTCGCCCGCACTGCAACCACGACGGCTGAGCGCTCGCTCAGCGTAGGAGCGGCTCGTGAGCTATGTCAATGCTTTTTGGTGACTTTAGTCAGTGGAAAGGCTGCCACTGTTTAAACGGTAAAGCCGAGCGCCCGCAGTTGCTCGCGGCCGTCGTCGGTGATCTTGTCGGGTCCCCACGGGGGATTCCACACCCAGTTGATGCGCAGCTCGTCGACCAGGCCTGCGCCGATCAGCGCGGTGCGCGACTGGTCTTCGATGACGTCGGTCAGTGGGCAGGCCGGTGAGGTCAGCGTCATGTCGATCAGCGCAACCGTCCCCTCGTCGCTGTGTTCGACGTTCAGGCCGTAGACCAGGCCCAAATCGACAACGTTGATGCCCAACTCTGGGTCGACGACGTCTCGCATCGCCTCCTCGACGTCGGCGAGCAATTCGTTATCCGGTGCTGCGGTTTCGCTCATCGTTAACCTCCTCTAAGTCTGAAAGTGCCTGTGCCAGCGCGTCTTTGAACGCCATCCAGCCCAGCAGTGCGCATTTGACCCGCGCCGGATATTTCGCCACGCCGGCGAACGCGACACCGTCGCCGAGAACATCCGGGTTTCCCTCGATGGTTCCGCGCGACGACACCATTTCGGTGAACGCGGTGACCGTCTTCAGCGCCTGGCCCACGTCTTGACCGATCACCTGCTCGGTGAGCACCGAGGTCGATGCCTGGCTGATCGAACAGCCTTGCCCGTCGTAGGAGACGTCGACGACCTGTTCACCATCGTCGGACAGCGCAACGCGCAGCGTGACTTCGTCGCCGCATATCGGGTTGACGTGATGCACTTCCGCCGCGAACGGTTCACGCAGCCCACGGTGTTGTGGGTGTTTGTAGTGATCGAGGATCACATCCTGATAGATCTGCTCCAGGCGCACCGTCACGCTCCCCCGAAGAACTCCACAGCGCGTCGCACGCCGGCGACCAACCGGTCGACCTCTTCGACGGTGTTGTACAACGCAAATGATGCCCGGGCCGTGGCTGCCAAGCCGAAGCGGCGGTGCAGCGGCAGCGCACAGTGGTGCCCGACCCGTACGGCGATGCCCTCGTCGTCGAGTACCTGGCCGACGTCATGGGCGTGGACGCCCTCGACCACGAAAGACACCGGTGATCCGCGGTCGTGCATCGATGTCGGCCCGATGATCCGCACGCCGTCGATGCCGGAGAGACCCTCGATCGCGGCGGCGGTCAACTGGCGTTCGTGGTTTTCCACGGCGTCCATGCCGATGTTGCCGAGGTAGCGTGCGGCCGCGGCCAATCCGACGACCTGCGAAGTCATCGGAGTGCCGGCCTCGAAGCGTTGCGGCGGGGGGGCGTAGGTGGATGCCTCCATCGCCACGTTCTCGATCATCGACCCGCCGGTCAGAAACGGCGGCATCGCGGCGAGCAGTTCGCGGCGACCGTAGAGCACACCGACGCCGTTGGGCCCCAGCATCTTGTGTCCGGAGAACGCAGCGAAGTCGACATCGAGCCTGTGAAAGTCGACCGGCTCGTGCGGCACCGATTGGCAGGCGTCCAGCACGGTCAGCGCACCCACGTCGCGGGCTTGCGCGACCAATTCGGATACCGGTGCCCGCGCGCCGGTGACATTCGAGTGATGGCTGAAGGCAATTACTTTGACGTTTTTGTCGAGATTTAGCGAGGCGAGATCGATACGACCGGCTTCACCTTCCTCAGAAGTAATGCCGTACCAGCGCAGCGTAGCGCCGGTGCGCCGGGCCAGTTCCTGCCACGGCACTAGGTTGGCGTGGTGTTCGAGCTCGGTGGTGACGATGACATCTCCTGGCCCCACGGCGTGCTCGAAGCGCTTGTCACCCAATGTGTACGACACCAGGTTGAGCGCCTCGGTGGCGTTCTTGGTGAACACCAGCTCGTCGGCGTCGGCCCCGACGAACGCGGCGATGTCGGCGCGGCCCTGCTCGTAGGCGTCGGTGGCCTCCTCCATCAGCTGGTGCGCGCCGCGGTGCACGGCGCCGTTGGAGGTGGTCACGAACTCCCGCTCGGCGTCGAGCACCTGCACGGGCCGCTGCGACGTAGCGCCGGAATCCAGGTAGGCCAGCTGTTTTCCGCCTCGCATCACGCGCTTGAGGATCGGAAAGTCGGCGCGGATCGCGGTCAGGTCCAGGGGAGCCACGGTCAGGCCCCCGTGGCCGCCGTCGTCTGGGTGAAGCGAACGTAACCCTGCTCTTCGAGTTCGTCGGCCAGCTCCGGTCCACCCGACTCGATGATCTTGCCGCCGACGAAGACGTGGACGAATTGCGGGTGGATGTAGCGCAGGATCCGGGTGTAATGGGTGATCAAGAGGATGCCGCCATGCGCCTCTTCGGCGTAGCGGTTCACGCCTTCGCTGACCACGCGCAGTGCGTCGACGTCCAGACCGGAGTCGGTTTCGTCGAGGATCGCGATCTTGGGCTTGAGCAAGCCGAGTTGCAGGATCTCGTGCCGCTTCTTCTCGCCACCGGAAAAGCCTTCGTTGACACTGCGTTCGGCGAATGCCGGGTCGATGTCGAGGGCATCCATCGCGGTCTTCACTTCTTTGACCCAGTGCCGCAGCTTGGGCGCCTCGCCGCGGACCGCGGTGGCAGCGCTGCGCAGAAAATTCGACATCGACACGCCTGGCACCTCGACCGGGTACTGCATGGCCAAAAAGAGGCCCGCTCGCGCACGTTCATCAATGCTCATGTCCAGCACGTTCTGACCATCGAGCGTGATGGACCCGGACGTCACCTTGTACTTCGGGTGACCGGCAATGGCGTATGACAGCGTGGACTTGCCGGAGCCGTTGGGGCCCATCACCGCATGGGTTTCGCCGGAACTCACGGTCAAGTTGACCCCGTTGAGGATCGGGATCTCGCGGTCGCCATCCGACAGGTCGGTGACGCTGACGTGCAGATCTTTGATTTCCAGAGTGGTCATGAGGCTGTAGTCTTTTCCGTGATGGCCAGTTCGTGTTCGATGGCTGCGGTTAGGCGCTCGCGCACCTCGGGCACTGCGATCTTGGCGATGATTTCGCCGAAGAAACCGCGCACCACCAGCCGGCGCGCTTGCTCTTCGGAGATGCCGCGAGAACGCAGGTAGAACAGTTGCTCGTCGTCGAATCGTCCGGTGGCGCTGGCATGCCCAGCGCCGACGATCTCGCCGGTCTCGATCTCCAAGTTGGGCACCGAGTCGGCGCGCGCACCATCGGTGAGCACCAGGTTGCGGTTGACCTCGAAGGTGTCGGTGCCGGTGGCCTGGGCGCGAATCAGCACGTCGCCCACCCACACGGTGTGCGCATCGGGCTTGCCCGAGTCCAGATTCCCTTGCAGCGCACCTTTGTACAGCACATTGGACTTGCAGTCAGGCTGGGCGTGGTCCACCAACAGCCGCGACTCCAGGTGCTGCCCGTCGTCGGCGAAGTACAGGCCCAACAGCTCCGCGTCACCGCCGGGAGCATCGAACCGCACCCTGCCCGTCATTCGCACCACATCACCGCCGAGAGTGACGGCGACATGGCGTAACACCGCGTCCTTGCCTAGCGCGGCGTGGTGCATGCTGACGTGTACGACGTCGTCGGCCCAGTCGGCGACCGATACTACTGTCAGGCGGGCGGCGTCGCCGACGACGAATTCGACGTTGTCGGCGTAGGTTCCGCTACCCCGCTGGTCGATCACCACAACCGCCTCGGCGAGCTCCTCGACCCGGATCTGCAGGTGCCCGTAGGCCGTCGCTCCCTCACCCGGACCGGTAACCGCGATCTCAATCGGCGTCTGAAGCGCCGCACTGCGTTCCACCGTCACCAGCGTCGCGGCGTTGAAAGACGAAAAAGCCTGCGCGGCAACCCGATCGGTCGGCACGCCGCCTTGGCCGAGCCGCTGGTCGCCGCGCCGCACGGTTTCCACGGTGATACCTGGCTGTTCGCTGACAGTGATCTGAGCGCTGCCGGTCGCCGGTGCGGAGCCGTCGTGCAGACCACGCAGCCGCCGCAGCGGAGTGAATCGCCAGATCTCGTCGCGCCCACCGGGAACTTCGAAGGCGTCGACGTCGAACGACGCGAACAGCTCTCCCTTATTCAGTGCGGTGAGTGACGACCCTGCTGGCGATCCCTCGACGGTCAGGTCTTGAGCCGTCATCCGACAGCACCCTCCATCTGCAGCTCGATCAGCCGGTTGAGCTCAAGCGCGTATTCCATCGGCAGCTCTTTGGCGATCGGCTCGACGAAGCCGCGCACGATCATCGCCATCGCTTCGTCCTCGCTGAGCCCGCGGCTCATCAGGTAGAAGAGCTGGTTCTCGCTCACCTTGGACACGGTGGCCTCATGCCCCATGGTGACGTCGTCCTCGCGGATGTCGACGTACGGGTAGGTGTCGCTGCGGCTGACC
>NZ_DASRBZ010000647.1:0-3079 GCF_035653355.1 Mycobacterium sp.
TCAAGTCCAAAAACGCCATGCCGCGGCCGGTGTAACGTTTGGCCAGCGAGACCACTAGACGCAAATTCGCTTCCAGCAGATGGTTTTTCGCCCGGTCACCGTCGCGACAGATCCACAGCATGTCGCGGCGCAGCGCGGTCGGCAGCTTCTCGCCGCGCTCGGCCATCTCGGCCAACAGCTGGCTGGCGTAAAGGCCGGCCTCGATCCGCTTGGCCAGCTCGACCTCTTCCTCGGCGTTGAGCAGCGCCACCTTGCCGATCTGCTTCAGGTAGGCGCGAACCGAGTCCGCCGATGCGGTGAGTTCGGCGTCTTTGCGCGCCTGGCGCAACGCCTCCGACTCGTCTTCGTCCCAGACGAAATCGCCTGAAGCCTTGTCCTTTTCGGTCGGCTCAGCGATCTCTTCATCCTCGTCGACGGTGTCATCGACGGCAATGGTGGCCGCGGTCGCGTCGGCGTCGTCGGTGTCGGCCTGGTCGAGATCGACGTCCGCACCCTCCACCGCGACGTCCTCGAGGTCGTCGAGGTTCAAATCGGCGGCATCGATGTCGAGATCCTCGGGCTCGATGTCGGCGTCCGGTTCCCCGTCGAGATCCGGTTCCACATCGAGGTCTTCGACCGCGGAATCCAGCGCGTCGGCAACGACTTCGACATCCTTTGGGGCAGCAACCTTCTTTGCGCGGCTTCGCGTCGGCGCGGCGGTCGCGTTCTTGGCCGAGGTGTGGCCCTTCTTCGTGGTCTGGGCTTTCGTGGTCTCGGCACGTTTGGCGCCGCCGGTCTTCGCGGGGCGTTGAGTTGTCTTACTGGCGCGGGTGGTGCTCTTAGCGGTCCGCTTGGTGGCCGCGGAGCCGTGGCCGGACTTCGCTGCGGACCGTTTTGCCCCGTCCTTGGCGGGGGCCTTGGTGGCGGTGCGTTTCACCGGCTCATCGGTTGACGGGCTTGCTTTGGTCGCTGCCACGTACACCCCTTCGGTCGAACTCACTTCCGGTGCGCTTGGGCGTGCATGACCGAAAGTTTCGGTTATGTCGAATGTCGGCGCGGATACTCGCCGCTATCGGTTCGGGCGGCCGCCGCTGACCATTGTAACGACAGCCTGCGTAGAACCCGGCTGAGCGGGCAAATTTCAATTTTCAATGTGTCACATCTGTGGTGGCCGCCATTGCCGCGCCCACGATGCCCGCACTGTTTTGTAAAGCCGCCGGCACCACCGGGGTCCGGTTTGTGAGCAGCGGCACCCATTTGTCGGCTTTGCGGCTAATGCCGCCGCCGACGATGAACAGATCGGGCCACATCGCGTTCTCGATCGCGACCAGCACCTTCGTCACGTGGCGCGTCCATTTCTGGTAACTCCAGCCGCGCCTTTCTTTGACTGACGACGCCGCCCGGTGCTCGGCTTCCTTGCCGCCTACCTCGAGGTGTCCGAACTCGGTATTGGGTAGTAACTTGCCGTTGTGGATGACCGCCGAGCCGATTCCGGTTCCGAATGTGAGCAGCACGACGACGCCGGATTGGTCTTTGCCAGCGCCGTACCGCTCTTCGGCCAGCCCTGCTGCGTCGGCGTCATTGAGGACGACGACTTCTTGGCCGACGAGTTCGGCGCTGATGACGTCGCGCGCGCTGATGCCGATCCACGACTTGTCCACGTTGGCAGCGGTCTGCACGACACCTTCGGTGACGACGCCGGGATAGGTCACCCCGAGCGGCCCGGTCCAACCGAACTCGTTGACTACCGCGGCGATGGTCTTGGCGACCGCGGCCGGTGTGGCCGGCTGCGGGGTCGGCAGTTTGTAACGGTCGCCGACGAGCTGCCCGGTGGCTAAGTCGACGATGCCGCCCTTGATGCCGCTGCCGCCGACGTCGACGCCGAACCCGCGTAGCTGCGGTGTGATGTCGGCCGCATCGGTACCGACTGCGTCCGTGCCCGGCTCGGTGCTGCTCATCGGATCTCCTCGACGAGGGGTGGCTGCCCACACCTTAGCCCGACGACGATGCAGGTCGGGACGACCTGAGGAGGAGTTGGGCAATTAAGCCCCAGCCCGACGACGATGGGGGCCTGAGTAGAACTGCTGGTCAGACGGCGCGTGACGACGTGCTCTCGCCCGCTGTGATGCGATAGACCGGTGACGACAGGTGACAACCAGCCGGCGCAGCTGCGTTCGGTGGCCGAAACGCTGGCCGCGGAGGCCGCTGCGTTCGTGCGGCGTCGCCGTGGCGAGGTGTTCGGCGCCGGCGCCCGCGATGCCGACAACGCGGCGGTGCGGACCAAGAGCACCCCCACTGATCCGGTGACCATCGTCGACACCGATACCGAGCGGCTACTGCGGGACCGCTTAGCGCAACTGCGTTCCGGCGACCCGATTCTGGGTGAGGAGGGTGGTGGGCCCACCGATGCGACCGCCAGCGACGGTACCGTTACCTGGGTGCTCGATCCCATCGACGGCACAGTGAATTTCGTCTACGGGATTCCCGCTTACGCGGTGTCGGTTGCGGCCCAGGTTGACGGTGTCTCGGTGGCCGGTGCCGTCGCCGATGTCGCAGCCGGCCGGGTGTACTCGGCCGGCGTCGGGCTCGGGGCACACGTCAGTGACGAGACGGGGACACGGCAGTTACGCTGCACCGCCGTCGAGGATTTGTCGATGGCGTTGCTCGGCACCGGCTTCGGCTACTCCCGGCAGCGCCGCGCTGCGCAGGCCGCGCTGCTGGCCCGCATGTTGCCGGTGGTCCGTGATGTGCGCCGCATCGGTTCGGCGGCGCTGGACTTGTGCATGGTGGCCGCGGGCCGGCTGGATGCCTACTACGAGCATGGTTTGCACCTGTGGGATTGCGCGGCCGGGGCATTGATCGCCGCCGAGGCAGGCGCCCGGGTGGTGCTGCCGGCGCGGAACGGGCCGGGCGGCACCGCCGGGCTGGTGGTCGCTGCCGCACCGGGAGTCGCTGACCAACTACTGGCCGCGCTCGAGCAATTCGACGGCCTGCAGCCGATCCGTGACTAGCGCGTAATTGCCCGACTCCTCAGCAGGCGTTCCGCCTGCATCGTCGTCGGGCAAGGATAGTCAGCAGCTGTTGGAGTGGATCTTCGCCA
>NZ_DASRBZ010000648.1:0-5678 GCF_035653355.1 Mycobacterium sp.
ACGCCAATTCGGTGCCGTAGCGCACGTCGCTGCCGCGCCGGCGGGCTGCCGCGGCCAAGATGGGCTCGAGCCGGCTCTGCGGGCAGTACTGCACGGACGGCTCGGGGCTGAGGTGGTCCAAGCCGGCAAAGATCGCCTCGAAGTCCATGGCTCGTTGCTCCGCTGCGCTGTTCAGCGTCGGCTTGGTCACCATCTCCGTGACATGCTCAGCGACTGCGTGCACCTCGTCGCCGAGGCCGAGGCCGCGCAGGATCTCCATGCTGCGGAAACTCAAGTTGCGGGCTTTCGGGTAGATGAAGATCTCACGCCGCTTTTCCACCAGCAGCGAGCGCACGCCGTGCTTGGCGAGCAGCGCCGAGGTTGCCAGCCCGGCTGCACCGGCCCCGACGATAAGTACAGGAACGCGCATGACATTCGGCATCGCTCACCTCGTCGGGAGAAAGTGATAGTTACTATCATATAGTAGCAACTATCGCTTTCTGCTGACTAGCCCAAGGCGGCCACGAACTCCTTCGCCACGCCGACAACTCGCTCCCGGTCAGCTGGAACCAGACCGATGCGGGTCCGGCGGTCGACGATGTCATCGACGGTCAGTGCACCTTCGTGGGTCACCGCGTATTCGAACTCCGCGCGGATCAGGTCCATGCCGTCGGCCACCGGGTCGGTGGGACGCTCGCAGGTCGCAGCGGCGAGGACACTCGGCGCCTCTGCCCCGTAGCGCGCGACCAACGACGCCGGCAGCCCGGTAACCGGCCGGGCCGTCGATCCCGGGTTGGCCGGCGCACCGACCAGCGGCAGGTTGCGGGTGCGACACCCGCCAGCGACCAGACCGCGCAACCGGATCGCACGATCAAGCACGTCCTGCGCCATATACCGGTATTCGGTGAGCTTGCCGCCGATCACGCTGATGACACCCGAGGGCGACTCGACGACCGCGTGTTCGCGCGAGACGTCGGCGGTGCGCCCCGCCCCGGTGTCGACCAGCGGCCGCAGGCCGGCATAGGAGCCGATGACGTCGGACGGCCCCAGCGCAGTGCTCAGCGCGGTGTTCACCGTGTCGAGCAGAAAGTCGATCTCGTCCGACGCCGGTTGCGGCACATCCGGAATCGGGCCGGGCGAGTCTTCGTCGGTCAGGCCGAGGTAGACCCGGCCCAGCTGCTCAGGCATCGCGAACACAAAGCGGTTGAGCTCACCGGGTATCGGAATGGTCAGTGCAGCAGTCGGTTTGCCGAAGGTGGCGGCGTCAAAGACGAGATGGGTGCCGCGGCTGGGCCGCAACCGCAACGACGGGTCGATGTCAGCCGCCCACACCCCCGTCGCGTTGATGACGGCACGCGCAGAGACGTCGAAGGAGCCGCCGGTACGCTGGTCGGTCAGCCTCACCGAGGTGCCGGTGGCCTGCGATGCGGCCACATAGGTCAGAATCCGGGCCCCGTGCTGTGCCGCGGTACGCGCGACCGCGGTGACCAGTCGCGCGTCATCGATGAGTTGCCCGTCGTAGGCCAGCAGACCACCGTCGAGCCCGTCGCGCCGCACGGTCGGCGCCATGTCGATAACGCGCTGGGTCGATATTCGGCGCGAGCGCGGCAGCACAGACCCCGGCGTGCCCGCCAGCTTGCGCAGCACATCACCGGCCAGAAACCCCGCGCGCACCAGCGTCCGCTCGGCACGACCCATCGTCGGCAGCAGCGGCACCAGCTGCGGCATCGCCCGCACCAGGTGGGGGGCGTTGCGCGCCATAAGAATTCCGCGTTCGACCGCACTGCGCCGTGCGATCCCCACGTGGCCGCTCGCCAGATAGCGCAGGCCCCCGTGCACCAGCTTGGAGCTCCACCGGCTGGTGCCAAAGGCCAGATCGTGCTTTTCCACCAGCGCCACCCGCAGGCCCCGCGCTGCAGCGTCCAGGGCGATGCCGGTGCCGGTGATGCCGCCGCCGATGACGATGACGTCCACTGGCGCGCCATCGGCCAGTGCCTGCAGGTCGGCAGTGCGGCGGCCCGCATTGAGAGCGATGGGCATCAGGACAGGTATCCGTTCAGCGAGTAGGCCAACTCAGCGCTGAGCGCGTCGGCGCCGAGGATCGGCTGGACGATCTGCGCGGACTGAATCGTGGACTGGGTGATCAGTAAGACCATCGCGGCGAGCCGGCGGGGGTCGCCGGGACGCACGCTGCCGTGTCGCTGTGCGGCGCGCAGCTCGTCGGCCAAGGTGTCGATCAGGAGCCGTTGGCTGGTGCCGAGGCGTTCGGTGATGTACACCATCGCCAGCTCGGAGCGCAGCACCGCCATCACCAGCTTGTCGCGCCTCAGTCGTCCGGCTACCGCCACGATGCGGTCGACCAGTGCCTCACGACCTTCACCCTGTGCCGGCACCTCCCGCGCTGCGTCGGTGATGTGCCGGGTCAGCAGGTCGGTCAGGATCGACCGTGTATCGGGCCAGCGACGGTACACGGTTGGTCGGCTGACACCGGCCCGGCGCGCGATTTCAGCCAGCGTCACGCGCTCGACCCCGAAATCGCACACGCAGCTGGCCGCGGCCTGAAGTATGCGGTCGCCGGTGTCGGCACGCGCGTTACTGATTGACAGCATATGTAATACTGTAACGCATGTCTGATGAGCTGCTGCCGCCGATGAAATGGAACGCGTGGGGTGATCCGGCGGCGGCCAAGCCACTAACGGACGGGATCCGGTCGCTGCTGAAACAGGCTCTTGCGGTGGAGGATTCGGGCACAGCCGAGCTCACGGCGGACCAGGTGCGGCTACGCCCGAGCGCGCTGGAGCAGGCAGACTACGACGCGCTGGCAGCGATCGTCGGGGCGGACTACTGCCGTATCGGTGACCGTGACCGGTTGCTGCATGCCGGCGGCAAGTCCACCCTGGACCTGCTGCGGCGCAAGGACACCGGTACGCAGGACGCACCCGACGCGGTGCTGCTGCCCGGCGACGATGACGACGTCGCGGCGATCCTGGGCCACTGCTCGCAGCGCGGCATCGCCGTCGTTCCGTTCGGTGGCGGCACCAGCGTGGTGGGCGGGCTTGACCCGATCAGGGGGCAGTTCAACGCCGTGGTGTCGCTGGATCTGCGCCGCTTCGACCGGTTGCACGCGCTCGACGAGGTGTCCGGCATGGCCGAGCTTGGTGCGGGTGTGACGGGCCCGCAGGCCGAGCGGCTGCTTGGCGAACACGGCTTTTCGCTCGGGCATTTTCCGCAGAGCTTCGAGTTCGCCACCCTTGGCGGCTTTGCGGCGACCCGCTCGTCGGGCCAGGACTCGGCCGGTTATGGCCGCTTCGACGACATGATCCGCGGGCTGCACGTCATCACGCCGGCGGGAGTGCTGAAGCTGGGCCGGGCCCCGGCGTCGGCGGCCGGACCGGACCTGCGGGAGTTGTTGATCGGCTCGGAGGGCCTGTTCGGCGTCATCACCCGGGTGCGGCTGCGGGTGCACCGGATACCTGAGGCCAGCATTTACGAGGCGTGGTCGTTTCCGGACTTCGCCACTGGCGCTGCGGCGTTGCGCGCGGCCACCCAAACCGGCACCGGGCCGACCGTCATCCGGCTTTCCGATGAAGCGGAGACTGGGATCAACCTCGCTACCACCGATGCGATCGGAGAGCAGCAGATCACCGGCGGCTGCCTGGCGATCACCGTGTTCGAGGGCACCGCGGTGCATGCCGAAAGCAGGCACGCCGAAACACACGAAGTCCTGCAAGCGCACGGCGGCACGTCGCTGGGTGAGGAACCGGCGCGGGCGTGGGAGCGCGGCCGGTTCAGCGCGCCGTACCTGCGCGATTCGCTGCTGGCCGCCGGCGCGCTGTGTGAGACCCTCGAGACCGCCACAGACTGGTCGAACATTACAGCGCTGAAGGCCGCGGTCACGGACGCGCTGACGGCCGCGCTCGCCGAATCCGGCACACCGGCCCTTGTGCTGTGCCACATTTCGCATGTGTATCCCACCGGGGCTTCGTTGTACTTCACCGTCGTCGCCGGACAACGCGGCAACCCGATCGAGCAGTGGCGCGCCGCCAAGGCCGCCGCGTCGACGGCGATCATGGCCACCGGCGGAACCATCACCCATCACCACGCCGTCGGCACCGATCACCGGCCCTGGATGCAGGACGAGGTCGGTGAATTGGGCGTGCAGATCTTGCGGGCCGTCAAGTCCACGCTCGATCCGGCCGGAATCCTCAACCCCGGCAAGCTGATTCCGTGACGGGCCAGCTGCGCCGCCGCGAGATCGGTCAGGTGACCGTGCTGACCAATCCGGCGTCCGGGCACGGACACGCACCCCACGCCACAGAGAAAGCGGTCGCCCGCTTGCAGCAGCGCGGTGTCGACGTCGTCGCCATCGTGGGCACGGATGCCGACCACGCGCGGCGCCTGCTCGATGCTGCGCTCGAGCGCGGCACCGACGCAGTTGTGGTGGTTGGTGGCGACGGCGTGATCGGCATGGTGCTGCAGGTGTTGGCGCGCAGCGACATTCCGCTGGGAATCGTGCCCGCGGGTACTGGCAACGATCATGCCCGCGAGTACGGGATCCCCAAGGATCCGGTGGCCGCCGCCGATATCGTCGCCGACGGGTGGACCGAAACCGTCGACCTTGGTCGAATCCGCAACCGCGCCGGCGCCGTCACATGGTTCGGCACCGTCGCCGCGGCGGGATTCGATTCGCTGGTCACCGATCGGGCCAACCGGATGCGCTGGCCGCGCGGACGGATGCGCTACAACCTCGCCATGCTCGCCGAGCTGTCGCAATTGCGGCTGTTGCCGTTTCGGCTGGTGCTCGATGGCGAAGAGCTTGTCACCGATCTCACGCTGGCAGCGTTCGGCAATACCCGCAGTTACGGCGGCGGCATGCGAATTTGCCCGCACGCCGACCACGCCGACGGTCGGCTCGACATCACGATGGTGCACTCGGCGTCGAGAGCCCGGCTGGTCCGCTTGTTTCCTACCGTGTTCAAGGGCAGCCACGTCGAGTTGGACGCGGTGAGCACGACGCGCGCGCAGTCTGTCGAGGTGGAGTCGCCTGGTATCAACGCCTACGCCGACGGCGAGTACGTATGCGCGCTGCCCGCAGAGATCAGCGCGGTCCCCGGGGCGCTGCAGATGCTGCGGAAACCTAGCCCACCCCCTGGCTGAGCCAGGTCACTTCGCCGACGTCGCCGCCGTCGCGGTATACCTCGAGCGCCTCGTCCCATGCCGTGCCGAGTGCCGAATCCAGTTCGGCGGCAAGCGCGTCGGCGCCGGAGGCCATCATCGCCCGAAGCCGCATCTCGCCGACCATGATGTCGCCGTTGGCGCTTGTCGTCCCGCTCCATAGTCCCAGCTGAGGCGTGTGGCTGAAGCGCTGACCGTCGACGCCGGGACTGGGGTCCTCGGTGACCTCGAAACGAAGCACCGACCAGGAGCGCAGCGCGTTGGCCAACCGAGCGCCGGTGCCTACTGGGCCGACCCAATTGGTCACCGCGCGCAGCTGTCCGGGCATCGCCGGCTGCGGGGTCCACTTCAGGTTGGCCGGGGCGCCCAGGGTCGACGACAATGCCCACTCGACATGTGGGCACACCGCCGCCGGCGAGGCGTGGATGTACACCACGCCGGTGGTCGCGTCGGCGAATTGGTTCGACGCACGCATCTGCTGCTCCTTCGGCTCCACGAGGGACGTCTTCCCCAACGACCTGGTG
>NZ_DASRBZ010000649.1:0-2723 GCF_035653355.1 Mycobacterium sp.
TGCCTCCTCCGGTCGTACCGGCCGTAGTTCCGCCAGTTGACCCACCGGTAGTGCCCGCCGTCGTGCCGCCACCGGTCGTGCCGGCGGTTGTCCCGCCACCGGTCGTACCGGCCGTGGTACCGCCCGTCGTCCCGCCGGTAGTGCCCGCAGTCGTCCCCCCCGTTGTGCCACCAGTCGTGCCAGCGGTCGTGCCGCCCGTAGTTCCCCCGGTTGTGCCGGCCGTCGTGCCACCGGTCGTCCCCGTAGTCGTCCCGCCCGTCGTGCTGCTGGGCGGCGGGTTGATTGGGATTGGGATCGGAATGGGGATGGGCACCGGGTTGTAGGCCGGTGGGGGCGGCGGCGCGACGGGCGCCTCCGGCGGTGCTTGCTCAACCGGAGGAGGAGCCGGCGCTCCGCCAGGTACGGGCTGAGGACCCGGACCAGAGACACCCTGTGGAGCGCCGCCATCCGGGGCCGCCGGCAGCTGTGGCGCCTGCGCCGGCGGTGACGCGGGTGCGCTCGGTGCAGGCAGCACCGGCATGAAATTCCCGGGCACCGGCTTGTGCTGCGGTTGCACTGGCGGCTGCGGTTGACTGGCCGCGGTCGGGCGAATGCCGATCGTAACCGCAACGGCTAACGCCGCACAGCCGGCAACCACGATGCCGCCGACCGTGCTGCCTACCAATAAGGCCCGGCCCACTGGCGGTGGCTCCGCCTCCGCCTCGTCCTCGTCGCCGGCGTACTCCATCGGAAGCAATTCCGAACCTTCGTCCGCCATCGAGTAGGCCAACGCGCCACCTGAACCCGTAGCGTCCTCCGCGGAGTCCATCATGGTCGCGTCCCCAGCGGGCATCCCCGCCATGGTCGCGTCCCCCGCGGGCATCGCCGCCATCGTCGCGTCTCCAGCTGGCATCGCCGCCATGGTCGCGTCCTGGGCCGGCATCGCCGCCATCGTCGCGTCCTGGGCCGGCATCCCCGCCATCGTCGCGTCCGCAGCCGGCATCCCCGCCATCGTCGCGTCCGCAGCCGGCATCCCTGCCATCGTCGCGTCCTGGACGGCCATCGCAGCCATCGTCGCGTCTTGCGCGGGCATCGCGGCGTGCGTGATCGGCGCCGTCACGGCGGCCATTGCCGCGCCGCGCGCGATCGCGAACTCCGGATCCTCCGGAACCGCCACCGGCAACGCCGACGTTGCTCGAAGTTGGTCAGCCACCGCCGAGACATCGGCGGACTTGCCGACCAGGTACACATCGCTGGCCGCCCCCGGCTGTTCACGCAGCCGGCCCAGCAAGGCGCCAGCCGCCGTGACCGGGTCGGAGCCACGCAACGGCTTGGCGCCCACAGCCCGCGTTGCGGCGTCGTCCCCGCCGACCAGCGAAAGCATCGCCGTGTCATCATTGACCAGAAGCACCCCATGTTGTCCCTGGCCGCGAGAAACGTTGCGCACCAACGCCGTTGCTGCCTCCGGCTCGGACAGCAACGCGACGTTGTGGACACCGGAGTCGTCCAGTGCTCGTCGCAGGTCGCTGGCCTGGCGTTGATCCGACCAGCACAGCCGGGTGCCTACCAGCTGATGGCCTTGGTCGGAGAGCGACCGATATGTGCCGACGACCGTTTCGGTCAACCGCCGGATCGCATCCGAGGACACGTCGACCACCGACTGATCGATCACCGCGCCGCTGTCGGCGCCGGACCCGACAAGCGCTACCCGGGCAACCGGGCCTGCGACCGCGACACCCAAAGCTACGTCCATCGCGGTTCTCCTCTCCCGGAAGTGCGCGTTACATCGGCACGTTCTCCGCCGATCGATCGCACTGAACCGGCCGCCCGCGGCAATGTCTGATCATCATTACACTGCGATAACTTCGGCAGTATCTGCCTTTCGGCCGACAAATTTGCCGGTCCGCGCAGATTGGGCCAGCATATCGGCACTGCCGGGGACCGTCTCGGCGAGCGGTCTGTTCGCAGACCCTCAGCGCAACCGTTGCCGAAGGTGTTAACTAAGGCCACACCCGTTGCGCGAAACGACTGTGACATCACAGGGGGAACCTGGTGAGCGAAAGCCGCGGGGACACGCCTACCGACCGCTTCGGCGCCCGACCGCGGATTGCCCGCGGCCCCGGCCAGCAACCATCGCCCGAGCAGCACCGGCAGTCCGACCAATCCGGCGCCACACAAGCCATTCGCACCCAGCAAATGTCGCGACCAACTCAGCGACCGCTCGCGGCGCGGGAGTCGACTCGGCGGTGGAACATCGGCCGCGACGTTGCCGCAGCCGTGCTGTTGCTGATTGCACCGTTCTTACCCTGGAACCTGTACCTCGGCGGCGGCATCCCCAATGGCCAGGGCGGCATGTTTGCGCTACTAATTGCGGTCACGGTGCTGTCGCTGGGATCGATCGTGGTCACCTATGCCGGGCCGTGGCGGATGTACGGCTCGCGCTTCAACCCAGTGGTGGTTGGCCGGCTGCGGGCTTGGCTCAACGCCCCGTATGGGCTCCTGGTGTTCGGCGTCGTCGTGTTCGAGGTGGTCCAGACGGTCAAATACGGCGGCAGCGCCAACGTGCCAAGTGGCGTCGGCCCGGGCGCATGGCTGGGGATCGCCGGATCTTTATTGAGCGCTCAACCCGTGATTACCGGCACCGCCACCGACGACGAGAAGTTTCGCCGCTGGCTGCAGTCGACCCGAATCATCGGCTACGCCTCGATCGCCCTTGCGTCCCTGAGCTTTTTGTTCAACCTGTT
>NZ_DASRBZ010000650.1:0-10227 GCF_035653355.1 Mycobacterium sp.
GCACGCCAGCAGCCCCCTCCGTCGCAGCGGTTTCCGTCGGCTTCCCCCCACACCGGCACAGTCAAGATGAGATCGCCGCGACGCTTGCGGGTTTCGCTGGTCCCGAATTTCGCCGGTTCGCGGCCAGTAGCGGGGTTCAGGCCCGCCATCACGCCTTGCCGCTGTCACGATATGCCCAGTTGAATGGCTTCACCGAGGCCAACGACGCCTTTGTCGAGGTCGCGCTGGAACTGGGTGAGCAGACGTTGCTGTCCGCTTTCGATGCCGCAAAGGTGAAGCCGTCGGACGTCGACATCGTCTTTTCGACGACGGTTACCGGACTGGCAGTGCCGACGTTAGAGGCGCGGCTGGCGACTCGAATCGGCTTGCGGCCCGACGTCAAACGCGTGCCATTGTTCGGTCTGGGCTGCGTTGCCGGCGCCGCGGGCATCGCACGCATGGCTGACTACCTGCGAGCGTTCCCCGATCAGGTTGCCGCGCTGCTGGCCGTCGAACTGTGCACGCTAACGGTTCAGCGCAACGACCGTTCAGTAGCTAATTTGGTTGCTTCCAGCCTGTTCGGCGACGGTGCTGCCGCGGTCATCGCGACCGGAGCCGACCGGACGCTGATCGGACCGAGGGTGCTGGACACGCGCAGCCGGATCTACCCGGACACCGAAGAGGTCATGGGCTGGCGGATCGGCAGCGACGGATTCAAGATCGTGTTGTCAGTCGAAGTCGCCACCGTCGCCGAGAAATACCTGGCCGAAGACGTCCGCAACTTCCTCGCAGACCACGGGCTCACCACCGCCGACGTCTCGACATGGGTTTGCCACCCGGGCGGACCACGGGTGATCGAGGCCGTCGAAAATGTGTTGGACCTGCCCGCGGACGCCCTTGACCACACCCGAAATTCGTTACGCACCAACGGAAACTTGTCTTCAGTGTCAGTGCTGGACGTGCTTCGCGCCACGATGGCCGATCCCCCACCGGCGGGCTCCATCGGGCTGATGATCGCGATGGGCCCAGCTTTTTGCTCGGAACTTGTGCTGCTCGGCTGGTAGGACGTGTACTACCTGCTGATCCTGGCGGTCGGCATCGAGCGCCTGATGGAGCTGATCGTATCCAAGCGCAATGCCCGATGGGCTTTTGCCCACGGCGGCAAGGAGTTCGGCCACAACCACTATCCGCTGATGGTCAGCATCCACAGTGCACTGCTGCTCGGCTGCGTCGCGGAAGTCTGGGTTCTGCACCGGCCGTTTATCGAATGGCTGGGCTGGCCGATGCTGGGCGTGGTCGCGCTAAGCCAAGCGCTGCGCTGGTGGTGCGTGACGACGCTGGGGTGCCGGTGGAACACGCTGGTAATTGTTGTGCCGCAAGCACCGTTGGTGCGACGAGGCCCGTATCGCTGGCTTCGCCACCCCAACTACGTGGCCGTGGTGGCAGAAGGGTTGGCGCTGCCGCTGGTGCACACCGCGTGGTTGACCGCCGTCGCATTCACACTTGCCAACGCGGCGCTGCTCAGGGTGCGGATCCGGGTCGAGAACGCGGCGCTGGGCTACACATGACCGCCCGCGCCGGCGACGATGCAGAGCGAAGCGATGAGGAGGAGCGGCGCTGACAACCTATGACACTGATCTGCTGGTCGTCGGCGGCGGTCCAGGCGGCCTTGCCACGGCGATACATGCGCGCGCCCAAGGCCTTTCCGTGATCGTCGCCGAACCGAAAGAGAGCCCGATTGACAAAGCATGCGGCGAGGGCCTGATGCCGGGTGGGCTGGAGGAGCTGACATCGCTCGGCGTCGAGCCGGCCGGGCTGCCGTTCCGCGGCATCGCTTACATCAGCGAGCACCGCCGCGCCGAGGCGTCGTTTCGCAGTGGGCCGGGCCGCGGGGTGCGCCGTACCACGCTGCACGCCGCGCTGGCGGCACGCGCCAAAGAGCAAGACACCGCATGGATTAAGACGCGGGTCACCGCGGTCGAGCAGGATGCCGACGGCGTCACGGCGGCCGGGTTACGCGCGAAATGGTTGGTGGCCGCCGACGGGCTGCATTCGCCGACACGGCGGGCCATGGGAATCAAAAGCGTTGCCGGGAAACCGCGGCGCTTCGGCGTGCGTAGGCACTTCCGTGTACCGGCGTGGTCGGAGTTCGTCGAAGTGCACTGGTCGCCTTGGGGCGAGGCGTATGTGACACCGGTCGAACCGGACCTGGTCGGCGTGGCGATCCTCTCGCGGCATCGTCCTGACCTGGCGTGGTTTCCGTGGCTCGCATGCCGGCTGCGTGACGCCCCACCCGGGCGCGCCCGCGGCTGCGGCCCTCTGCGCCAAATAGTTTCACGGCGCGTGGCCGGGCGGGTGTTGTTGGTGGGAGATGCCGCCGGATACGAGGACGCGCTGACCGGCGAGGGCATCAGCCTGGCAGTCAAGCAAGCCGCCGCAGCGGTGACAGCCATCGTCGACGACGCCCCGTCGTCGTACGAGACGGCGTGGCGGCGGATCACCCGCGACTACCGAATGCTCACCCGCGCACTGGTGTTGGCCAGCACACCCCGGCCGGCCCGGCGCGCCATCGTGCCGGCCTGCACGGTTCTACCCGCGGTGTTCGGCCGCGCGGTCAACACGCTCGCACACTGAACAGCTTGTTCAGCGCGCGTTCCACACCGGTTGGCGCTTCTCGGCGAACGCCCGCGGACCTTCCTTGGCGTCCTCCGACTTCAACAGTGCACGGAACTCCCGTGCGGTGCGACTCCAGCCCGGCTCCTCGTCGGGTATGACGCCGTCGTCGGCCCCGTAGGCGATCCGCTTGCTGGCCTGCACCGACAGCGGCGCGTTGACGGTGACCCGTTCGGCCAGCGCGAGCGCGGCCTCCAGCACCGTCCCGTCGGGAACGACCTGGTTGATCAGGCCCCACTTGAGCGCCTCGGCGGCGGTGATCGGCTCACCGGTAAGCAGCATCTCCAGTGCGACCTTGCGGGGAAGCTGGTGCACGATCCGGAAGACGCCGCCCGCGCCGGCGATCAAACCGACCTTCACTTCTGGCAGGCCGAACTGCGCGCGTTCCTCCGCGACGACCAGATCGCTGGCGAGGGCCAGCTCCGTGCCGCCGCCTAGTGCGGTGCCGTTGACCGCGGCAATCGTCGGCTTGTCGATGAAGTGGCGCACGTAACCGGCGAAGCCCCACTCACCGTGGTCGGGGTGATACAGGTTCTCGCGCCGCGCGATCGCTTTGAGATCTGCTCCCGCGCAAAACGACTTCTCGCCGGCACCGGTGATCACCACTGCCCGCACGTCTGGGTCGTGTTGCGCCTGCTCGAGCGCGTCGCCGACAGCCGTGCTGACTGCGGAGTTGACGGCGTTGCGGGCCTCCGGCCGGTTGATCGTGATGATCATGACGTTGCCGCGGCGCTCGATGAGCGCCGCGGGCTGGGCGTCGGCGACCGTCACAGCAACTCCACGATGGTGGCGTTGGCCTGACCACCGCCCTCGCACATCGTCTGCAAGCCGTAGCGAATTCCCTTGTCGCGCATGTGGTAGAGCAACGTCGTCATGATGCGCGCACCCGAACCGCCGAGCGGATGGCCCAGCGCGATCGCGCCGCCGTTGGGATTGAGCTTCTTCTCGTCGGCGCCAATGTCGTGCAGCCACGCCAGCGGCACCGGCGCGAACGCCTCGTTGACCTCGTACGCCCCGATGTCGTCCAGGCTCAGCCCGGAGCGCTTCAACGCCTTCTGCGTCGCGGGGATCGGCGCGGTCAGCATGATCACCGGGTTAGAGCCGGCCAGCGTCGCGGTGTGCACCTTGGCAAGTGGCTTGAGCCCCAACGACTTCGCCTTCTCCGCCGACATGAACAACACGGCCGCGGCGCCGTCGGAAATCTGGCTGGAGTTGCCGGCGTGGATCACACCGTCCTCTTTGAAGGCAGGCTTCAACTCGGCCATCTTCTCGATCGTGGTGCCGCGGCGAATGCCCTCGTCTTTGAGGACGACGTTACCGTCTTGGTCTTTGATGGGCACGATCTGGTCGTCGAATGCTCCGGAATCCTGCGCTGCAGCAGCCTTTTCGTGCGAACCGAGAGAGAACTCGTCGAGCGTAGTCCGGTCGAAGCCCCACTGCTCGGCGATCATTTCCGCGCCGATGCCCTGGTTGGGGATCGCGCCGTCATAGCGGCTCAAAAACTCGTCCGGGAAGGGGCGCCCACCATTGGCCAGCGAGGAACCCATCGGCACCCGCGACATGGACTCCACGCCACCGGCGACGACAACGTCATAGTGGCCGGCGACCACGCCCGCGGCGGCAAAGTGGATCGACTGCTGGCTGGAGCCGCACTGGCGGTCCACGGTGACACCCGGAACGGTTTCCGGCCAGCCCGCCGTCAGCAACGCGGTGCGGGCGATGTCGAGGGCCTGCTCACCGGCTTGCATCACGCAGCCCCAGATCACGTCGTCGACGATCTCGGGATCGATGCCCGACTTCTGGACGAGCCCATTGAGGACCTGCGCGGACAGGTCGGCGGGATGCACGCCGGACAGACCACCGTTGCGCTTGCCGATCGGTGAGCGTACTGCCTCGACGATGACGGCTTCAGCCATGGCAATTCTCCTTATCAAATGAGGTAATGCCTCGATTGTTGACCAACCCGTTGGACGGCTAACCGCGGGGGTACTTCGCCGGCGCCCGGTAGCGTCGGTGCGATGGCACGCATCGTCGTTATCGGCGGCCACGGCAAGGTGGCCCTGCATCTGAGCCGCATCCTCAGCGAGCGCGGCGACGAGGTCAGCTCGGTGTTCCGCAACCCGGATCACGCCGGCGACGTCGTCGCCACCGGTGCCAAACCCGTCGTGGCCGACATCGAAAGACTGGATACCGACGCGCTCGCGCAGCTCTTGGCGGGGCATGACGCGGTGGTGTTTTCCGCCGGAGCCGGCGGCGGCAACCCCTCCCGCACCTACGCCGTCGACCGCGATGCCGCCATCCGGGTGATCGATGCGGCCAGGCAAGCGGGCGTGCGGCGGTTCGTGATGGTTTCCTACTTCGGCGCTCAACCGGAACATGGTGTGCGGCAGGACGATCCGTTCTTCCCGTATGCCGAGGCCAAGGCGGCCGCTGACGCCCATCTGCGCGCCAGCGACCTCGACTGGACGGTTCTGGGGCCGGGCCGGCTCACCCTCGAGCCGGCGACCGGGCGGATCGCGCTGGGTCCGGAGGCCAGCAAGGGTCAGGTGTCCCGCGAGGATGTCGCGCTGGTGATCGCCGCCGCGCTGGCCGACGATTCGACGATCAGGCGCACCATCGAGTTCAACAACGGTGAGGTCCCCATCGCTGAAGCGTTGGCTGCCGGACGCTAACGCCGGCAGCGGCGATCGCAAGCGCGGTGAAGCCGGGCGCAGCGGGTCGCCGCCATCAATCGAGTAATCTCAACCTCGCAGCTGGTCTGCCGGTGTGAGTGCCGGCATCGAGTGAGGCAGGTTGAATCTGCCTCGCGAGAGGGAACCCGGTGAGAATCCGGGACTGTCCCGCAGCGGTATGCAGGAACGACCGCCGTCATCAGCACTGGTCGCCCGACTGGGAAGCGACGGCCATTAGGAGCACCTCCGGTGCGCGCCTGTGAGTCCGAAGACCTGCCGGCTGTGCCGGATGCGCCGCGTCCGGCGGCTCATCGCCTCGTGGAATGGGCGTCTGGCCGTAACGGTTGCAGGGCATGCACCGCGACCGGATCGGCTGCGCGTCCGCGGGCGGTGACCACCCCCGTCGAGTGAAGGACGAACAGTGACCGCTCAACCGTTTACCGCCACGATCACCGGCTCACCGCGCATCGGCCCGCGTCGCGAACTCAAACGCGCCACCGAAGGTTATTGGGCCGGACGGACCAGCCGATCCGAGCTGGAGTCGGTCGCGGCGACGCTGCGCCGCGACACCTGGTCCGATCTGGCTGCGGCCGGCCTGGATTCGGTGCCGGTGAGCACCTTCTCCTACTACGACCAGATGCTCGACACGGCGGTGATGCTCGGCGCTCTGCCGGCCCGGGTGCAGCCGGTGCACGACGACCTGGACCGCTACTTCGCCGCCGCCCGGGGCACCGAAGACATCGCCCCGCTGGAGATGACCAAGTGGTTTGACACCAACTACCACTATCTGGTGCCTGAGATCTCGCCGGACATCCGGTTCACCCTGAACCCGGCCAAAGTTGTCGGCGAGCTGAAAGACGCGTTGCGACAAGGCATTCCGGCGCGCCCGGTGATCATTGGGCCGATCACCTTCCTACTGCTGAGCAAAGCGGTGGACGGTGCGGGTGCCCCGATCGAACGCATCGACGAGCTGATTCCGGTGTTTTCGGAGCTGCTGTCGCTGCTGGCCGACGTCGGGGCAACGTGGGTGCAATTCGACGAGCCGGTGCTGGTGACCGATATCAGCGCCGACGCCCCCGCGCTGGCGGAGCGGGTGTACAGCGCGCTGGGATCGGTGGCCAAGCGGCCGGCGATCCATGTCGCCACCTACTTCGGGGATCCGGGCGCTGCCCTACCCGCGCTGGCTCGTACACCCGTCGAGGCCATCGGCGTCGACCTGGTCACCGGCGCCAACACGGCGGTCGCCTCGGTGCCGGAATTGGCCGGCAAGACGCTCGTGGCCGGCGTCGTCGACGGGCGCAACGTGTGGCGCACCGATCTGGAATCAGCGCTAAGCCGGCTGGCCACCCTGCTCGGGTCGGTGGGCACGCTGGCGGTGTCGACGTCATGCTCGACGCTGCACGTCCCGTATTCGCTGACCTTCGAAACGGAGCTGGACGAAAACCTGCGCAGCTGGCTGGCATTCGGCGCCGAAAAGGTGCACGAAGTGGTAACCCTCGCCCGCGCACTGCGGAAAGGACGGGACGCGGTGGCCGACGAGATCGCGGCCTCCAACGCCGCGGTGGCGTCTCGGCGATCCGATCCGCGGCTGCGCAATGAACAGATCCGGGCCCGCATCGACTCGATCCTGGCCTCCGGCACCAAGCGCGGCAATGCTGCCGAGCGTCGGGAACAGCAGAAGGCTCGGCTGCATCTGCCGACGCTGCCGACGACCACGATTGGCTCGTTCCCGCAGACCCCGGCGATCCGGAAAGCCCGCGCCGCCTTCCGATCCGGCGAGATCGACGAGGCCGAATACGTCCGCCGGATGAAGGCCGAAATCGCCGACGTCATCGCGCTGCAGGAACGGCTCGGCCTTGACGTGCTGGTACATGGGGAACCGGAACGCAACGACATGGTGCAGTACTTCGCCGAGCAGCTCGACGGTTTCTTCGCCACCCAGAACGGCTGGGTGCAGTCCTACGGCAGCCGCTGCGTGCGCCCACCCATTCTTTACGGCGATGTGTCGCGGCCGTACCCGATGACGGTCGAGTGGATCACCTACGCGCAGTCGCTGACCGACAAACCCGTCAAGGGCATGTTGACCGGGCCGGTGACAATCCTGGCGTGGTCGTTCGTGCGCGACGACCAGCCGCTGGCCGACACCGCGTACCAGATTGCGCTGGCGATCCGCGACGAGACCATCGATTTGCAGTCGGCCGGCATTGCGATCATCCAGGTCGACGAGCCGGCGCTGCGGGAGCTGCTGCCGCTGCGCCGCGCCGACCAGGACGCTTACCTGCAATGGGCGGTGGGCGCGTTCCGGTTGGCGACTTCCGGTGTCGCCGATTCGACGCATATCCAGACTCATCTCTGCTATTCGGAGTTCGGTGAGATCATCGGTGCCATCGGCGAGTTGGACGCCGATGCCACGTTGATCGAGGCAGCCCGCTCGCACATGGAGGTGCTCGACGATCTCAATGCCGCAGGTTTTTCCAACAGCGTGGGACCGGGCGTCTACGACATCCATTCCCCGCGGGTGCCCGGCACCGAGGAGATCGCCAATTCGCTCCGCGCAGCGCTGAGGGCTCTTCCAGCCGAACGGCTTTGGGTTAATCCCGATTGTGGGCTGAAGACCCGCACCGTCGAGGAGGTGACAGCGTCGCTCCAGAACATGGTCGCCGCGGCGGCGAAGGTGCGAGGAGAAGCCGCCTAGGGCCGGCTCACCTCGTCGGAGCCGGCGATGCGGCTTTCGTACACGTGTACCGGCACGGTGTCGTCCCAGGGCTGCCGGGTGACCATGTCGGCCACCCTGACGTAGCCGCGCTCGAACTCGCCTGTGGCTGCATCGACTAACCGGTATTCCTGGGTCTGGCGGTGAATGGGTTGCGCGTCGAGCAGCACGACGCGCACCTCACCGGGCTCGAAGCGGCAGCGCTCCTGCATCGCGGCGATCAACTGTTCGTTGTGCATGTGGCCGTCGCCGAAATTCCACCCAATCGCGGTGGAACAAATGCGTTCGCCGTCGGTGATGACGTAGTCCTCCTCGTTCTGCCCGGCCATGGCTCGATGCGCCAAGGTGAACAGCGCCCGGCCGTGGGTGTTGAACGAGCGGAAGGCGTATCCCATGTAGATCGGAATCTGCGCCGCCTCCTTGCTGCCGTAGAAGCGCTCAAGCTGCGCGGCGGGCATGCTGGCGATCGTGACCAGCCCACGGGTGATCTTCTCTTCCGCAGAGGGTTTGACGCACCACAGCGTGGTGTCCCAGTTGCCGGCGTAGTAGCGCATGCCTGGCAGGAACGAGATCTTGCGCGGGAAGAGGTTGCCGGCAATCACGACGCCGGCGAGCACGACGAACAGGATCGTTACCGGCACAGGGTGTTTCACGTCGGAAGCTCCTAGCTGCGCGTACGCGACGAAGAGGGCTCCAACGCCGTAGATCATGAAGACGTTCCACTCCAGCGGCACGCCCATCGGAATCGCGGTCAGGATCGCTAAGTGAAAACACACCATGACGGCAGCGGCGATCGCGGTCAGCCAGCCGCCGTGGGAGAAGAACAACACCATCGGCACGCACATCTCCACCGTGGTGCCGCCGTGGCCGACGATTCGTGACAGGCGTCCGGGCCGCAGGTCGTCGGGGAACCGTTCGAAGAAGGCCCGCTTCATCGACTTTGCTCGGATCAGCGGGTTGTTCGACATCATCGTGGAGATTACGAACGGGAAGTGGTGGTTGAGCTTCGACGTGGCCGCGCCCATCCAGATCACCAAGAACACCAACTTCGAGGCGACGATCATGTCGACACCGGGAAACAAGAATGTCACCGTCAGCGACGCGTAGACCTCGCCCCGGGCGGCCAAAAAGATCACCTTGTCCCGCAGGCCGAGCACGGCGAGCAGGCCGAGGATCACCCAGATCTGCCACAGCGGAAGCAGTCCGACGTCGGTGCCCAGCGCCGGAACGGGGCCGGTGCCGTCGGAGAACAACGCCCATAGCAGCATGACCAGCAGGGCCGCATACAACGCGACGTCCAGCGGGGCGCGAGCAGTGCCCTTCGTCAGCGGGATCCGACCGGGCCAGGGCGGTAACCGAATTGTGTTGGGGCGTAGCCAGTACAGAACCGAGCCCATCGGCGGGAAGAACCGGTTGTTCAGCGGGCCGAAGCCGCAGCCGAGGCCGACCACCTCGAAGAGCATGGTGTAGAGCACGACCTTCTCGAACACGATGGGCTCCGACCACCACGAACCCACCGCGGTGAACCCATCGATTCCCTTGGTGGTCAGCGCGAACAGCCAGCCGCCCAGGATGTAGAGACCGATTTTGAGGACGTAGAAGAGGTGGAGCGCGACGGGTGTTCCGAAGCCCACCTCGGCCCAGTGCCTGGCCATCGGCTGGATCTTCTCGCTGCGCGTGCCTTTGCTCCATTCGGCCATGTCGATCTGCGGCAGCTCTGGTTTGAGGAATCCCATGCGGGACAGATTAGAACGTGTTCTAGATGTGTGGGCGCGGGTTTGCGCCGCGAACTTCGATCGATGTCCTTGACTACTACCTAGCGTAGTAGTAAGAACAGTGGTACAGGTCGACCACGTGCAGGGACGGTGATCCTGATGACCGATCAAATCCAGCAACCCAGAGACAACGCGGATCGGTTTCTGCGCTGGGCCGCAATCGCCTTCGCCATCGGGTTTGCCGTGCATGGTCTGGATCATCTGCGCCGCGGCATGTCGGCATCGCCGCCGTTCATCATGGTGGGCGGCACCGTGCAGGGTCTGTTCGTCGTCGCCGCGATCGTCATGGTGCTCAGGCGTCACAGGCAGGCGCCGCTGGCCGCGATCGTCGTCGGCTTCGGCAGTGCCCTGGTCTTCACGTACGCGCACCTGCTGCCCACAGTGTTGCCCGGCTACCAGGACAGCTTCATCTCCC
>NZ_DASRBZ010000651.1:0-2243 GCF_035653355.1 Mycobacterium sp.
TGGCGGGGCAGCTGCCGACAGCGGTGGCCAACGGCGCGACCGACACCGTCGACGCGGGCGAAGTCGATGTGGCAAGCGCCGTGCGGGATCTCACCGGCGGTATGGGTGTGGATCATGCGATCGAGGTGGTGGGCAAGCCGGTCACGATCCGCGCGGCCTATGACGCCACCCGCCGCGGCGGCACGGTCACGATCGTGGGCGCAGCCGATATCGAGGAGACCGTGACGTTTCCGGCGTTGTCGTTGATGGCCGACGGCAAAACGATCCGCGGCAGCGTGTATGGCGCCAGTGACCCGGCACGCGACATTCCGGCGCTCGCCGAGCTTGCGCTGCGTGGGCGGCTCGACCTCGAGGCATTGGTGACGCGGCGCATCGGCATCGACGACGTCGAAGCGGCGTTCGCGGACATGGCTGCCGGCCGCGGTGCGCGCAGTGTGGTCTGCTTCAGCGCGACAGCGTGATCGCTTGCTCGGGGCAGTTCTGTTCGGCGTTGACGGCTTGGTCTTCGAGCTGGCCGGACACGTCGGCGACGCGCACCACCGAATGCCCGTAGTCGTCGGCATCGAAGACGTCGGGCGCCAACGTGTAGCAACGCCCGTGCCCCGTGCAGAGATCCGGATCGACACACACGCGCGTCATCTTGCCACCGGGAACCTCAGCGGCAGCGCCTCCACCGACCGCAGCGCGGCGGTGTACTTGAGTTCAGTGCCCGGCGGGATCTCGTAATCCGGTATGCGCCGGTGGAATTCGCGTAACGCTACCCGCAGCTCCATACGGGCCAAATGGGAACCCAAGCAGCGGTGCGGACCCGCTCCGAACGCTCGGTGCCGGTTCGGGTTACGCCGGAAGTCGACGACGTCCGGGTCGGGGAACTCGGCCGGGTCAGTGTTGGCCGCGCCGAGCAGAGGGCTGACCCGCTCGCCCTTGCTGATAGGGCACCCGGCCACCTCGACGTCTTGGAGGGCCACCCGAGCGACTCCCGGCACCGGTGTCTCCCAGCGCAACAGCTCTTCGACGGCGCTGGGCAGGATGTCGGGCTGCTCGATAAGCAGGTGACGGTGATCGGGGTGGCGCGCGAGGTAGACGAAGAAGCAGTCGAGTGAATCGGTGACGGTATCCAGCCCCGCGATGAGGAACAGGAAGCAGATGTCCAGCACCTCCTCGCGTGTCAGCGAATGTCCGTCCACCTCCGCAGCGATCAACGCGGACAAGATGTCGTCGCGTGGGTGCGCGATGTGGTCGTCGATGGCGCGTTCGAAGTAGGCGTAGATCTGTTCGGCTACGGGTGCAGCGGCTTTCCCGTGCTGTTCGTAGCCCTGCACGCCCTCGGGGCGGATGACGCCGTCCTTCCACGCCAGGAATTTCTCGAGGTCCTCCAGTGGCAAGCCGAGCAGCTGCAGGAACACTGTGCACGGCAGGGGAACCGCGAACTCGGCGTGGAAGTCGCATTCACCCCGATCGGCGAAGGAGTCGATCATTTCGTTCACCAGCTTGGTGACTTCCGGTTCGCGGCGGGCCATCTCTCGCGGGGTGAACAGCGGATCGAGGATGCGCCGGTACTTGGCGTGCTCGGGTGGGTCGATCTGCAGCGGGATCAGCGGCCGCAAGTTGCCCAGGTCGACTGCGTCCATGTTCGACGAGAACAGCTCGGTGTGTTTGAGCGCCATCTCGATGTCGGCAAGGCAGGTGAGCACCACCGCCTGCGGTGAGCGGAACACCGGGGTCGACTCGCGCAGCGCCTTGTACATCGGCTGCGGCTCAGCCAGACCCATCACTGCCTGGTCGACGAAGCCTTCTGCGTTACGTTCTGCGGCCATGCTGTAAGCCTGACACCCGCAGCACCAATGGGCAACAGTATGAGCAACTGTTGCTTACTATTTTTCAGGCGGCGTCGTGGAAGATCAGTCCCAAGGCGTAGCGCTCGCCGGAGCGCACGACCGAGAGGCCGTGCCGTACCGGTGCGGCCGACCAGCCGCGGGTTGACCGCACCGGTCGCTCCCGGGTGGTGAACAGATACCCGTACCCGTGCGGCAACTGGATTGCGGTGCCGCGAGATTGTGCGCGAGGCCGCTGCTCGACGAGCAGGAACTCGCCACCGGTGTAATCGGTGTCCGGATCGCTGAGGTTGATCACCACCTGAAGCGGAAACACCAACTCGCCGTAGAGGTCTCGGTGCAGCGCGTTCCAATCGCTGGGTCCGTATTTGAGCATCAGGGCGGTCGGCTTGGTCTGGCCGGCGGCGT
>NZ_DASRBZ010000652.1:0-5004 GCF_035653355.1 Mycobacterium sp.
CACTGCCAGCAGGGTGGCGACGGCGTGCGCGCCGGCGCTTTCGCCGAAGATGGTCACGTTGCCGGGGTCACCGCCGAACGCCGCGATGTTGTCGCGGACCCAGCGCAACGCCAGCACCAGGTCGCGCAGGAAAAGGTTGGTGTCGATGGTGATTTCCGGTGTGGACAGCGACGACAGGTCCAAACACCCGAGTGCCCCGAGCCGATAGTTGACCGACACGTACACGCAACCGCGCCGGGCCAGTCCGACACCGTCGTACAGCGGGGTGGCCGAGCTACCCAGGATGTAACCGCCGCCGTGGATGAAAACCATAACGGGCAGCGGCTTGTCACCAGCGGCTTGTGGGGTCACCACGTTCAGGGTCAGGCAGTCCTCGCCCATCGGCTGATACTTGCCCAAGCCGACGATCGTGTAACGGCGTTGCTGCGGTGCACAGTTGGTGTATCCATGGCAGTGGCGCACGCCCGACCACGGCTCGGCCGGCTGCGGGGCGCGGAAACGCAGCGGCCCGACCGGCGGCCGAGCATACGGAATGGAGCGCCACCGGTTGACGCCGTCGCGAGTGAAGCCTTCCACGGTGCCGATGGTCGTGGTTGCGCGGACGGTGTGTTCGTGCATGACCTGACGGTAGCGAAATCGATCTGTCCACGCGTGGCTAGCCGGGGAACCGGTTTGCGACGGATAACCTGTCGAAATGCGCATCGCCGTGCTGCTTGCAGCGTTGTTGCTGGTCGCCGGGTGTTCGTCGGTCGGCAACCGTGCGGGCCAAACCACGACCTCGACGCCGAACACAACCCGGAGCGCAACGGCCGTTGCCCCGTCGACGAACAAGCCGCCGATTCCGGCTGCTGCGCCGCAAGCCGGGGCACCAATCTCCGATGTGATCGCCTGGATCGAGGCCAGTCGTCCTGCCGACCCGACTCACTACCACACCGCTACGCGCGACGGCGTTACTACCGATCTCGGTCAGGACATCGCGTTCACCGCATCCGGCGCCAAAGTGCGCTGCATGACCGACGCCAAGCACACCGCCGCCACGTTGTCCTGCTTGGTCCGCCTGACGAATCCGCCGCCGCGTCCGGCCGCCGTGTACGGGGGATGGCGCGGCGGTTGGGCCGATTTCGACGGCACCAGCCTGCAAGTGGGGTCCGCCCGTGCTGATCCGGGGCCATTCACCAATGGTGACGGAGCCGAGCTCGCGTCGGGCGAGTCACTGGAGTTCGGCGATTTTCGTTGTCGCAGCGACCAAAACGACGTGTTCTGCGTGAACTATGCGCACCGGTCGGCCGTCCGGTTTGCCGCCGCCGGGATCGAGCCGTTCGGCTGTTTGCAGCCGGTGCCACCACCGGAGGGCATCGGGCAAAAGTTCAGCTGCTCGGGTTAATCGAAGCCTGGCGAGATCGGCGCTAGTGAGCCGGCTACTCGAACTTCCCGGCGCTGGCATCGATTTCGGCGTTGTCGTCGGCGAGCTCGAGGACCCGGATCTCCCCCGTGGCGCCGTCGACGTCCACGAGCGCGCCGGGGGGCAGCCGGCGGGTGGCGCCGGCTGCGTCGACCACGCACGGGAACCCGAACTCGCGGGCCACCACGGCGGCATGCGACATGGGCCCTCCGAGTTCAGTCACCACCGCGGCCGCATAGGAGAAAGCAGTGGTATAGCCGACGTCGGTGACCTCGGCGACGAGAATCTCACCGGGCTGCAGTTCGTCGATGGTGTCGGGCCGCACGATCCGGACGCGGCCGCGGACGCGTCCCCCGCACACCCCAAGCCCGTGCAGGCTTTCCCCGGGTGTGAGAACGGTCGCCAGCACGGTGCCGGCCTGCCAGTTGCCGCTGAAAAACGCGGGCGGCACGATGTCGGCCAGCATGCGTTGTTCGGCTCGCCGCCGTGCCACCAGTGCGGAAACGTCTGGCGGAAGCGCATCGAGCTCGTCGACCAGCAAGTAGAACACGTCGTCGACGGTGTCGATCACACCGGAATCGGCGAGGCGGCGCCCGTATTCGCGCAGTAGGCGGCGCAGCACCCAGATAGCGCGCACCATTTTGTCGCGACGGGCTTCGCGTTCGCGCAGTTGCCGGGCCGCCACGGCTGCGACAGGACGACCCCACACCGGGATGTTGGGACGCCGAGACGGCGGCGCGGCCGGCGCGTTCAGTGATTTGGCCACCATGCCCAACAGCAACTCTGGGTTGTCGGCGTAGCTGGTCGAGCGCATCTCGACTTCGGCCGGGCCGCGGTGTCCGATGAGCGCGAGTTCGGCGAGAACCGCGGCATGAAACTCCGGAGCGTGCTTGGCCAGCGCCTCGAGGTGGTCGCCGGGCTCGGACAGCAGCCGCTCCACTTCCGGGTCGCGGCGGGCTGCAGCGGCCAACCGCTGAATAGCGGCCAACGGTCGCGCACTGACCAACTCGGGTCCGCCCGGCGGCATGGTGTTGGGGCCACACAAACCACGCAGGATCGAATTGAATGCAGCGCACAGCATGAACGACCCGGAGGCCAGCACCCACCCGTGCACCGCGTGATCGCGCGCCAACGAAATCAAACTGAGCAGCCGGTGGACATCGAGTCGGCCTAGGTCCTGGCCCGCGAGCCGTTCCAGACGATCGACGTCGGCGATGTAGTCGGCCGTGTCGCGGGCCGAGCCGGCGCTGAGGCCCACAAGGTTGACCCCGAATACCCCGATGTTGCGGACGGTGCGCAGGTGTCGGGCCACGCCGCTGGTCGACGGTGGGCGCTGGTCGCCGAAGATCGGCAACGCGGCGGCGCTGGGTCCGAAGAACCCGCTGGTGGCGACGATGGTCGCCGGTTTGACGAACGGCACGGTTTCGGCCATGAAGTGTGCGGAGGTGATGGCGCCGTAGAGGCGATGGCCGAACACTGCGATGGTGCGCATCGCAATTTCGCGCTGGACCAATCCGCCGGGGCGGAGCCGTTGCGCGATGCCCACGCCGCCGGCCCGCAGGCCGCGCACAGTCACCGACGCCGAGGACGGCGAGAACGGTCCGGGAAGCGCCTCGGACAGATTCGTGGCGACAAAGGTGGGAAAGCGCGGATCGATCGGAGTGTCGAATTCGCCGTTGCCGTCTTCGGGGCCGGCTAGTACGGGCAGGGCGCCATCGGCGGCGGGGGCGTCAACCGCGGGGATTTCCTGGATGCGGGCCAGCTGCCAGGGCAGCGACACCACTCGCGTGCCCAGGGTCACGCGACCGCGCACCGCTAACACGAAGTCCTCGACGGATTCCTCGGCGTTCCATGCCGGTGTAAAGCCCCACTGCTCGTGCAGCAGTGAGGTATCCATCACCGGCGCATTCAGAATCAGGCTTAGCTTGTCGAAAAAGGTTGGTGCGCCTCGGTGTAGCACGTTCACCTTGATCGGCACAATTGGGCGCCCGAGCGCGGCCGCAACGTCGCGGAAAGTGACCTGGCCCGGTGCGGCGAGGTTGATCGGTCCGCTTTCGATGTCGCTGTCGAGCACGGCGCGAACGAACACGCGAAGGGCGTCCTCAGTGTGTACCACCTGCAACCGGTGGTCGGCGGAGCCGTCCACGTCGGGAAATGCCGGGCACGCCAGCAGCCCCTGCAGCCAGTTGTCGACGTCGCGGCCGAGGACCAGCGCGGAGCGGATCGCCACCCATTCGGCGCCGGACTCGGCCAGCATCTCCTCGACCCGGGCTTTGTGGCGACCTTCTGTGCATGCGGGTTCTGGTCGGTCATGCTCGCTGGCCCGGGACGTGAGGTGCTGCGTGCCGTACACGTGTGCCGACGACGCGAAGACGATGCGCCTGCTACCGGTTTTGGCCATGGCTGCAAGCACATTGGCGGTGCCGCCGATGTTGACTTCCTGGCTGAGGGGATCGTCTGCGCGGCGGTTGGTCGCCCATGCGCAGTGGGCGACGACGTCGGCTCCCGCCACCGCGCGCTGGACGGCGGATGCGTCGCGGATGTCGCTGCGAACGAATTCCGCTGCGCTGGGCCAACTGTCAGGCCGATGACGCGCCAGGCCGACGACGTCGTGGCCGTGGCTCAGCAATCGGGCGACGAGTCCGCGGCCGAGTACGCCGTTGGCTCCAGTGACCGCGATTCTCACGGAGTGACCTTCGGTCGCATTTGCCTACTCGTCGTCGTTGAGCAACGCCGCGTTGACCAGATCGTCGAGGTCCATCTCGGCGATGTCTTTCCTGGTGGTCCCTTCCGGGGCGTCCGAGCTTGCGGCGCCGTTGGTTTCGTTGGCCAACGACAGCAACAGGTCCAGCACTCCGGCCTGCCGCAGACGCTTGACTGGAATGGAGGCCACCACGCGCTGGATTTCGGCTTCCCCGGGAGCGGGCTGTTGGGTGTCCGGCTGCGTGCCGCCGAGCAGTTCTTGGCGGAAGTAGCCGGCCAGTGCCGCCGAGTTGGGGTAGTCGAAGATCAGGGTCGGTGACAGCGCGAGCCCCGTCGCAGCTTTGAGCCGGTTGCGCATCTCAACCGCGGTCAGGGAATCGAACCCGAGCTCCTGGAAGGCGCGGTTGGGGTCGATGGCCTCCGGGGTGGTGTTGCCGAGCACGGTGGCGATGTTGGACCGCACCAGATCCAGCAGGATGGTGTGCTGCTCGTCTTCGGGCAGCCCCTCGAGCCGTTGGAGCAGAGCAGATTTCGACTTGGCTGCGGCCAGCGAGTCGTCGACCTGGCGGCGGGCCGGCGCGTTGATGAGGTCAACGAACATCGGCGGCAATGTGCCTCCGTCGAATTTGGCCTTCAGCGCGGTCAGGTCGATGCGGGCCGGCAACAGGAACGGCTTGTCGATGATAAGCGCGGTGTCGAGCAGCTGCAGGGCTTCGTCGGAGGACATCGCCACGATGCCGTCGCGGGCGAATCGGGCGAAGTCGACGTCGCCGAGTTCACCGGTCATTGCGCTGGCCTGATCCCACAGTCCCCAGCCCAGCGAGATCGCCGGCAAACCGTTGGCCCGCCGATGCACCGCCAAGGCATCCAGGAACGAGTTGGCCGCCGCATAGTTGGCC
>NZ_DASRBZ010000653.1:0-4306 GCF_035653355.1 Mycobacterium sp.
GTGCCCGCCGCGACGCACTGGTACAGGTAGCCGTTGCCGCCAGAGGGCTTCACGACCTGGCCGATGGAATACGCGGTCGAGGTGGCTGCCGTGGCCGACCAGGAGTTGGCGGCCGTGTAAGTGACGCTCAGCGAGGTGAGCGCGACGCCACCGGTGGTGTAGCCGTTCCCCGCAGCGACCTCGGTGTAATGGGCCGTCGCGACATCGAAATATTGATCGGAGTCGAAGTTGAACGACTGCGCCGTGACCAGCGCCATCTTGATGGCGTCGCTGCTCCAGTTCTCTTTCGCGGCGAGCAACGACGACGGGTTGAGGCGGAACAGCTTGCTGGTGACTGCCATGAGTGCGGGTTCCTTTCGAGGGGACAAAAAAGCCCCGCACTCTGGCGGAGCTGGTGGTGCGGGGGAGTTGGAGTGGCGGGCTAGTTGATGACGACGCTATCGCCGCCGGACAGGTTCAGCCCTTCCTGGGCGGCGATGGAGTTCTGGATGTTGGTGTACGTCGTTGCGCGAGCCTCGGACGCCGGGCTCGTGTAGACGATGAAGGTGCCGTTCGCAATGCCGGGGTTGTTCCCCAGCAGCGTTACGGCGCCGGACACCGGGTCCTTGTAGCCGACCTGATACCAGACGGTGATCGTGTCGGTCAGCGTGTTCGGATCAACCACGTGCTGCTGGCTGATCGAATGCGCGTAGTTGATGGTGAGCGTGCGCGACATGCGTTACCCCTGTCCGAGTGCGATCCACGAGGCGAAGATGGTCTGCGTCCCGCCACTCTGGTTGTTGAAGCCGGCCGTGAATCCGCTGGTGGTGATCGAGGACGCCGTGACCGAGACAAGATGCGTCTGGTTGAGCGCACCGGAGATCGTCTGCAGCGAGATCACGACCGTGGGCGTGCTCGTGAATGCTTTGTCGAACGTCACCCCGGCGTTGACCGTGGTGCCGTTGGCAATTGATCCGCTGTTGACGTTACCGGCGTCGATCAGCGTCTGCGCGCCCGTGGCGCCACGGACCGACGGCTGTCCATTGACGAGCAGATTGGTGCCGGGCAGGTTGTAATTCGTGCCGTCGTAGTTGATCCATCGGTTGGTGGCGCCGAGGAACACGTAGCCGGTGCCACCGCGATTGGCGCTCAGGTCGCCGGTCGTTGCTGACAGGTTGGTGGGCCCGGCAAACACGACGGCACCGCTGACCGTGTTGTTGGTGCTGACGATGTACGAACCTGACGTGATGCTGCCGGCGGTGCTCAGTGCATCGCTGATACTGACCGGACCGGCGTTCCCCTTGAGGTAGTCCATCTCCGCGCTCAGATACGTGTTCATCTGAGCTGCGGTCACCAATTGACCCGTGACCCAACTAAGGGTGGCTGTCCATGACGTAGTGGATCACCCCCTTTCAGTTGGCCGCGCGCAGCGGCAGGTCGTGTTCAGCGTTTTCTTGCTCGAGCTCGGTCAGCGTCTCGTGCCACTGCCAGTTGCGGTTGACCACCGGCCGTGCGCGCAGGCATGCCTCGATCTGGGGCCACGTCTCGGGAAAGGCGGCAGTCCATTCGCGGCCACATTCGAGGCAGATGGCGCGGTTCCAGCGAGGGTGCGCGCTCGGGCAGTTGGCGCACACACAGCGGACCAGCCAGCGGCCACCGTTCACGAACGCAGGCAATGTCTGGCCGCTGACGGTGAGCGCGTAGAACCGCTGCGTCTGCCGGCCCACCTGGACGGCCAGGTCGCGGTATGCGTCTAGCGACCGCGCGCCGTGAATGTGCTCTGGCGTGGCGATGGCAGCGCTGAACTGTGGAAACGGCTCAACGGGTTGCATGAGTCACCACCCCAAAACTGTTGTTTGACCTAGGAGCCCGTAGGTCGCGTCACCGAGAATCCACGACGTGCCCGTAGCTGGACTCAGACCCCACGTGGTCTGCCAGGAGAACGGCGCTTCAGCCGTCCATGAGTGCTGGATTTGCTGGATCCACGCTTCCTGCTGGATCTGGGCCGAGTTCGGCCACGTCTTGGTCACTCGGATGCGGTCGCCGATCTCGCGGCCGAGCACCTGCGGGTACAGGTTGGTCGGGTCCGCCGTGGGATCGACCACCATGCTCTGGAAGCGCAGCTTCTGATCCTTGTACGCGGCGACGAGGCCCTGCGCGAGAGACAGCGACTGGCCGTCGTCGCTGACGAGCACCGATTTTTCGAGGACGCGCGCGTAGTAGTGCGTCTGGCTCGTGGCGTCTGTCCATTGCTGTGTGACGCCGCCCTGTCGGGTGATCCGAATCTGATTCCAGATCGTGTCGTCGGCAAACACCGGGGTGATGTTGGCGTACAGCATCATGCCCGGCTGATCGCCGAAACTGCCCTGCACCGTGATGTACGGCGCCTTCGATGCTTCCGACCGGTCGAGAAACACGACTGAGCCGTCGACGCCCATGAACAGCGTGCCCATCTCGCTGTCGATGCCACACGCCTGCATGTGCGACAGCGCGTAGTCGGTGACGGTCTGCGCCGCGACGGTGGACTGGCCGGGATCAAGCCGGCGATCCGATGCAGGCCAGCCGACCTGATCCAGCACATGCTGGATGCGGGTGCCGGTCAGCTCCTGCGCGAAACTAACGCCTTCCATCTTGAACAGCGAGAAGACCTTGAACCCGTCTGAGGCTTGCACCTCGGTCCAGGCGTCGTCATAGACCTGCCAGTTCTGCGGCCAGCGTTCGACGTAGCCCGTGAACAGGGTGTACGACCTGCTGTTGAAGTTGGCCCGGATGCGGATGCGCCGCATGACCAGCACGTTCGGGTAGTACGGGCTGGCCGTGTTGCTGGGATCGAACCGATGGTCGCGGTTGTCGAGCACAATCGTGGCCGTGCCCGCCTCGATCCGATCGAGCTCGAAGGACCGGCCGCGGCTGATCGTGAACGACTTCAGGTAGTTGCTGACGTCGGTCCAGACGGGTGTCGAGCTCGGGTCGAGGAAGGAGATCTCACAGACGATGCCCGGCGAGGTTGGCGTTCCAGGGTTGCCGATGACGCCGCCGCCCCCGCCGATGGTGGTCGAGGGGGTGCCCGTTCGGAGCGCGATCCTGATTGTCGGAGCCGCTGCCGATGCCGGCACAGGCGTCGCGCTGTTCACGGCCGCGCTCGACGTGCCTGTGCGCTGTCGGGTGAGAAGCCTGGTCGATGTGACCGCGACCGCAGCAGCCGCCTGTGGTGCGCCGATCCGCTCTCGAATCAGGAGCCGCGGCGCGGTGGCTGCGGCGAGCAGGGCGGCTGCAGGGGTACCGGTGCGCTGTCGGATGCAGACGGCTGTGGCCGTGACGCTGACGGTGAGCGACGGGCCGCGAGCAGCGTACTGGCCGAAGGCGACGGCACCGAAATACTGGCCTGTGCTTGCAACGGCGCCGCTATTGGCAGCTGGTGCACCTGTGCGGAGTCGGATGCAGACCGCGGGCGGGGTGACGTAGACCGTAGCGTCCGTGCCGTACGGGCCAGCACCGTAGTTGCCACTGCCGTAGGTGCTCATGGCTGGCCTCCCGGCGCGCGGTTAGTTGGTGACGAGGGTGGTGCCGGTCGGAGCCGCGTAGTAATGCCAGAGCGGGCTTGCGAGCGTGCCCCAATCTGCGGTCACGGTGCCACCGCTGTAGGAGTTCATGTGCGCGCGCACATACGAGGTGCCTGGAGCCTGGCCCTGGGCCGCCTTGCACGACGTGTTGAAATCGTGCTCCATCATCAGGTCGATGGTGTTGTCGCCCGAGCCGTACGACTCCCAGTAGACGTTGTTGAAGCCGGACGGTGCCGCATTGCCGGAGCCGCCCTGGTGCATGAGCGCCTGCACGATGTTGTGGTTGGAGTCACGCATGCTGAGCAGCGTGTTGCCGCCCTGCCCACCGTACAGACGACCACGGTACGTGTTGCGACCATTGCCGCCGCGCATGATGAGGCAGCACTTGTACGGGCCTTCAAATTGGCCGTTCGAGATCGTCACGCCGCCAGAAACGATGTCGCCTGCCACGTCGAAGTTGTTGTAGACGTGGATGTTCGCGATGTCGGTACCGGAGGCGGCACCACCAGCACCGTTGTTCCCGAACAGGATGCCGCGTCGGCCAGGAACGTGCGTGGTGGCGTAGACGTAGATGTTGGCCATCTGCGAGTCGTTGACGCCGATCTGCGTCCACGCCGCGCTGACGTGGTACGTGACGGCCGACCCGGTCGGTGTGCCACTGGTGACTTGAAAGGCGGTCGCGGTGAGGCCCGTCGAGCTGACCGTGTAGTTCGTGCCGCCGATCGTGACTGTCTGGTTGGCGTTGAGGAAGTGGGGGCGCTGAC
>NZ_DASRBZ010000654.1:0-4423 GCF_035653355.1 Mycobacterium sp.
TAAGGACAAGCAGGGTCGTCGCAACCGCTACCGCATCCAGGGCGATCTTCGGCTGCCCGAAGCCGTGGGCGGAGAGCGGACGATCGGTGAGATCGTCGGACTGCTGGTCGACACCCAAGCAGCTGGATCTGCCCAGGCGCCAGGCCCAGGTCCCGCTTCACAGAGGAAGTCTGTGACTCGCACCAGACGTTCCTCCGGGTCGTGACTGCCGTTGGGACGCTCGCTCCGGGTGTGTCCGGGCGAGCGCCCCAATCGACCGCTCGGCTAGATGGCCGCCTCGGCTGTCTGGGTCGCCACTCCGAGCTGCTGCATCAGTGCGGCAGCGTTCCAGTAGTTGCCGGCGCGGTGGATTAGCCCATCGTCGCCGAATTCGGCCGTGCCGCATCCGAACGTGGTCGCGCTCCTGCCGGTCGGAGCGAGGCCCATGAGCTGGCCATCGTTCGTCCCGGTGACCTTCCATTCCTGAGCTGTCCGGTTGCCTGAGACGGTTGGCTCACCCATGTTCTCAACATGGAAATCCGAGAACGCTGCGAGATAGCCCGCCACCGCTGCCCGGATGGCCGCGCGCCCCTGCAGCGGCTCGGGTAGCCCTACGTCGTAGAGCTTGGCGTCCTCGGCGTAGAGCGCCGCCACCCCATCAGCGTCGTGCGCGTTCCACGCTTCGGTCGCACGTTGGAGCACCTGCGTGACGTCAACATTTCCCATCGGGATCTCCTATCGGTAGAGCTATGACTCTAGCAGAAGATTTCTAGAGATTTAACACAAAAGAAATCCCACACGACCGGTCCACCGGTGTAGGGTCGAGTTCTTCAATGCTTCCAAAGGAGGCGCGCATGACCAAGGATGAGCTCGTAGCGCAGACCCACCAGTTGTTCAAAGCATGGAACTCCCACGACGCGGACGCAGTCGCGCGGTTCTACACGGGCGCGGCAACCGTGCGCGACTCGACGGACCCCAACAGCGCGGCGACGGGCACGGACGCCATCGTCGAACGTGCACGCATGATTCTCGGCGGTTTCTCCGATGCGCGGCTAGAGCTCCTCACCACATGCATCGAGGGCAACCGTGGCTGCACCGAGTGGCGCTTCACCGGTACGCACGACGGCGAGTTTCTCGGTGTGCCAGCCAGCGGCCGGCCGGTCGACAACATCGGCGTGAATGTCGACGAGTTCGACGACAGCGGAAAGATCGTCAACGAGACGGGCTACTGGGACGTCGCCCGGTTCCTGCGACAGTCGGGGACGCTCCCCGAGGCGGCGACCACCGGAGCTATCTCGTAAATCGGCCGGCCGCCGCTCGCTTGAGCGCCGTCTGCGCGCTCGCCTCGCGGGTCACGGCACGAACAGCAGTCCTTTCGGCTTGATCGACGGCGTTAGCGCGATTTTGGTGATCGTCCCTGTCGTCATGTTGACCTGGCCCAGGTATTGCTTGGCCAGACACGACATCGGTGCGCTGTTGGCATCGCAGGGGCTACCGGCGATGAGCTCGGTTCCCGGCTTGAACGGCCCGGTGATTTTGTAGATCAGATCAGCGCTGTTGTCCGTGACATACAGCGCGCCCGAGGCGCTCGTTGGCCACGCCGAGTCATCGCCACCCGCCTGAGACAGTTTGAGCACTGACAGCTGCTTGGCGCCGCTATCTGCGACGAAGATCTGCTCGCCGTCGCCCTGGCTGGTGAGTTCGAAGTCGCCTCCGAAGCGCGAGGCCGACGATGGCACTACCGCGTTGGAGTCGGGGTCGGTCAGGGCCAGGTGGGTCGTCCCGGTCGCTCCCGAGTTGGCGCTCTTGGCGACCGCCTCGTCCCCAAACAGGCCGCGCACGTTGGCCGTGTGCGTGCTCGAGTTCAGGGTGACCGCGTACACCGCCGGGTAGCTCGCCTGAGGAGGGGCCTTCCCGGTGGTCCCGGGCGCCGAAGCGGAGATCAGCATCATCCCGTGCCAGAAGCTGACGGCATCGGTCCCGCCATGCGAGGGGAGTGCGGGATAGTGGTATTGCACGGGCGTGTGGCTGGCTGGGTCAATCACGTACAGGCTGGAGTTTCCGTCCTCGTTGACGGTGACGATGATCCGTCCGTGGGCCTGATCGGTGGCGATCCCGTCGGCGTGACCGGCGATGTCCCATTGCGCAAGCGGCGAGCCGGAACTTGAGAACTCGACAACGGTCGAGTTGCTGTTGCCTGACGCCGTCTCGCCCATGGGCCCGAGCCCGTTCTGGAAGGCCACGTAGATGTTGCTCCCCAGCTTGGTGAGGTCATCGGGCTGGAAGATCGACTGTTTGCCTTTCGAGGTGTTGTGCTGGATCGTGGCTCCCGTGGCAAAAACCCGGGTCGTGAACCCGGAGGAGCTGACGCTAGCTGGGGTGCTGACAGCGCTCGGTGATTTGGTGACGGTGTGGGTGGTGGTCGAGCCGCAGCCGGCCAGCGCGCTCAGCGCTATCGCCGCGGCGGCAAGCGTCCCGGTCGGTACGCGCACGGGGCGCGCGGCAATGAAGCGTGACGGTGTCATGGGATCACTCCCCGTGGGTGTCGGTCGATGGTGAGCAAGGTTCAGTGGACGCCCGGCAGGACTTGCGTGCCTTCGATCCTCACCGCCTTTAGCTTGCGCGGGTCGAGGCCGAGGAGCCGCAGGATCGTGGGGGCCACCTGGGTCGTCTCGACCGAGGCGCTGCTCCTGGATCGCTGGACAGCGCCTGGGGCGTAGACAACAAGCAGAACGTCCCGGTCGCCGGGATTGTCGCCACCGTGCTCGGCGATCTTGGTGCCGGTCGTGTAGATCGTCCCGACCTGTGCGATCCCGAACACGTCGGGGTGGTGCGGGTCAGACTTGGCGACGCCGAAGAACTGCGCCGACTGCTTGCCGGGGAAGATCTTCCGTAGGCCGGAGTGCTGGACGGTGATCGTCTTGCCGGCGTAGGTAACCCCCGGGGCGGTATGGGTCCAGAGGTAGTGCTTGACGAAGTCGGTCGCTTTCTGAGAGCGATCTGAGAGCCACCACAGCAGCCCGTCGTCGTCGGCCTCCTGGACGACCAAGGTCTGGTTGCTGGGGTGTTGTTTGGCCCACGCGGTGTTGACGCCGGAGACAATCGGGCCGTCGTCAATCCGCTTCAGCTGGTTGTCGTTCAGCGGCGACTGGCCATGCTTGGCCGTCACGATAATCGCCGTCGAGCTGGCCTCTCCGTCGGCCTTGATCGTGTTGGCCATCTTCTGCAGCGAGGCGTTCACGTAGTCAAGGGCACTCTGCAACAGCGGGCCGGGCACCTGCTGGCCCTTTACGGTCACGTAGCCGCCGCGCAGCGATGGGCCATCGGTGTACTTGCCCTGGGCGTTTGGGCCGATCAGCACGGCCGGCGAGCTCTTCAACTTCTCAGCGGTCGAGACGGTCTGGAAGTTCATCCCGTAGATCGCCGGCGTGCCGACCTTCGACCCGGTGCCGGAGTGCTCGTAGCCGTTGATCCAGTTGATGACCGCCCGAACCTTGTACGAGTCGTACTGCTTGGTCGCCGCGTTGTCGGCAGTCCAAGAGTCGTCTACCGGATACGGCACGCCGTTCGGCTCGACCGCCTGTGCGTCGATCTCCGGCCCGAAGAAGTCGTCGATGCTCCTGCCCTTCGAACCCGGGCCGTTAAACGACGTGTAGACCGCATGCTTGTCAGACCAGGCGGTCCGCATGCCGGCCTGGTGGATCACCTGAAAGATCGTGTTGACTCCGAGGAAGTTCCACGGCTGGATCGGCTTGCAGGTCTTGGGGTCAACCGGGTACGTCCTCGGGTTCAGGCCTGACTGCGGGTGCGGAGTCAGCTCCATGATCCGGGCCGGGTTCTTGTCGACACCGTGTTTGTAGATCGAACCGCCCTCGTCGAAGGACGGGAAGGTGTTGCCGCTTCCGTTATGCAGCAGGTCTGGCACGGCGGGAAGCCTGTCGTCCGGCGAGTCGTAGATCACGTCGCCGCCCGGCACCGGCCCAGAGCACTTCCTGGTCCCCGGCGGGAACACGCCGTGGCTGTACTCAACGTCGTAGTAGATGCCCGTGGCCCGCGGGTCGCCGCCGGTCATCAGCGCCGTCCCACCCGGGTCGGAATCCGAGGGATCTGCGGTGTGAGCGTGGATGAACTCAGCGCCCCCACCAACCAGCCTGGCCAGCTCCGAATGCGGATGGCGCTTCACGAACCAAACCAGGTCGGACTGGTGCATGCCGTCGATTGAAATCAGCAGCACATGTCGTATCTGCGCGTGGCGACGGGCCACGGCGCTGCCCGCAGAGAGCGCCACCAGCACACACGCCGCCGTCATAGCGGCAACCGCTCCCGACCACTTTGTGGCTAGCTTCATTAATGTTCTCTTTCTCGCTCCACCCGGCTGGAGACAGCCCAGTTGATCGCTCAGCTCCGGCACGCTAGGGATGCCGACAGGCGCGGTTGTAACCAA
>NZ_DASRBZ010000655.1:0-8702 GCF_035653355.1 Mycobacterium sp.
CGCAGCCGGCCCCGCTGGCCGGGGCGCTCGGCGCGCAGATCGGTGAATTGGTGGCGCGACTGCACCGGTCCGAGGGCGTCGAGGTGCGGACCGAGGTCGCGGTGGCCGAGGTGCGCGGTGCCGGCCACGTCGATTCCGTGGTGCTCACCGACGGCGCCGAGCTGACAGCCGACCTGGTGGTGGTCGGCGTCGGGTCGCGGCCGGCCACGGAGTGGCTGAACGGCAGCGGAATCAAGGTCGACGACGGTGTGATCTGCGACGAGGCGGGACACACCAGCGCGCCCAACGTGTGGGCGCTGGGCGACGTCGCCTCCTGGCGCAACCCGATGGGACACCAAGTGCGCGTGGAGCATTGGAGCAACGTCGCCGAACAGGCCAGGGTCGTCGTGCCAGCGATGCTCGGCCAGCAGCCGCCGTCGCACGTGGTCGTCCCCTACTTTTGGAGCGACCAGTACGACATCAAAATCCAGTGCCTCGGCGAGCCGCAGGCCACCGACATCGTGCACCTCGTCGAAGACGACGGCCGCAAATTCCTGGCCTACTACGAACGCGACGGCGTCGTGGCTGGGGTCGTTGGCGGCGGCATGCCCGGTAAGGTCATGAAGACGCGCGCCAAAATCGCTACGGCCGCGCCGATCTCGGAAGTGCTGGCTTAAAACTCGCCCAAGTAGAAGCGGCCGCCCTGGTCGTCGACGCACTCGGCGGTGATCCCGTAGGGTTGCCGCGCCGGCTCCTGCAGCACGGTGCCGCCAGCCTCGCGCACCCGAGCGACCGCGGCGTCGATGTCGGCCACCGCCCACATCGGCACCGTTGTCGGACGGGAAGCGCCGCCGGCCACGCCGGCCATCGGGTGCACCGGGCTCACCTGCCAGCCGTCGTCGACGCGGCCGGGCTCGAACGACCATCCCAGCACACGGCCGTAGAAGTCGCGGAATACCGCGGACTCCGGCACTTCGTATGTGACATAAGACAATTCGCCCGGGCCAGAGCCGTTGAGTTCCGGGCGCTTCTGGGCGCCGGTCGGCTGGTAGACGGCGAACGCGACACCATGCGGGTCGGTGGCGTCGAGCACCATTCCATACTCGAACTCGCGCGGCTCACCCGGCACCCCGCCCGCCTCGGCGATCGCCTCGCGAGCGGCGTCCAAGTCGGCGACCGCATAGCAGCAGAACAGTGTGGGAGGCCCGTCGACACCGAAAATGCCCGTCGGCATGTCGGTGTTGGTGACGTGGTGTGCGGCCTGGTCATAGGTCCAGCCCAGGACATGGCCGTAGAACGCCGCCGCGCGTTCGGCGTCGGGAGTCCACACCGACACGTATCCGATGTCGCCGTGCTGGATGGCCGCGACCGTACCGCTCAACGGGCCACTGAGCATCCATCGGTGACCGAACGGATCGACGATGGTCGCGTTGCGTGCGCCGTAGTTCTCGTAGACCTCACGCTCGACGGTGGCTCCGCGTTCCCGCGCTCGCTGCAGCGCCGCATCAGTGTCGGCAACTTGCAGCATGAGACTAACCGAAACCCCTCCTCGCTCAGGCGCTTTCAGTCCAAGCTCGGGATACTCGTCGGCCAGATACAGCACCCCGCCCGCGATGGCGAGTTCGGCGTGCCCAATTCGGCCGTCCTCCATCATGATCGGCTCGCCGACCGTGGTGCCCTCGAAGGCGTCGGTGTACCAGGCGATCGCGGCGCGGGCGTCGGCGACACACAGATAGGGAATCGCCGCAGCGCGCGGCACGGTGCGGACCGCTTGCGCAGATGGTTCAGCCAGTTCGGAAAGGGCTGCGATCGTACCGCTCATGACGACTCCTTCTGTTCCGGTGGGCAGGGACAGCGCCGATTCCAGGCGAGCGCGCAGCCGTGCCGCGAACTCCGGATCTGGTTGAACCGGAAGGTCATCGGCGCGCAGCACGTACAGTGGGTCGTGTTGCCGACTCATGACGTGCCTCCTTCCGGGTAGTGCTGCCTGAAGGCCCGGCGAGCGCGGACCAGAAGTGCTTCGGTGGCATGTACGGTGCGCCCGATCAGTTCGGCGCATTCAGGCACCGAGCAGTCATCCATGTAGCGCAGCACCAGCACCATGCGGTGCGGCTCGGACAACCGCGCCAAGACGCTTTCGGCGACCAGGCGATCGAGTTCGGCGTCCCAGTTGTCGTCAGCCGAGTTTGGCTCGGGGAGCTCCGCGACCGGGACGGTAAACCGGTCGCGCCGGCGGCGATAGTGGTCGGCGAGCTTATGCCTTGCCACACCAAGCAGCCAGGGCACCTCGATCGGCGGCGGGTCGTCGTTACGGGCGGCGTCCATCGCCGCCAAAAACGTTTCCGACGTCAGGTCCTCAGCGGTTCCCCGGTCACCGCACCGCCGGACGAAATACCCGTAAACCGCCGGCAGGGCCTGGTCGTAGAGCGCCAACATTGCACGCGGAGCATCACTGCGGTCCGGTTGGGCGCTCACATCCTTATCGTCGCGGTGGCGCGGCGAACTCCGACGCCGTTGCGGCGAAAAATTTTCCGCCCACATTATTCCCAGATCACCGGCGGGCCGTGCGGCGCGCAGTCGGCCAGCACACGGTCATCGCCGCCCGGCCAGCTGCGGACCCGCAGCAAGAAGGCGTGCGGGGTGTCGGGAGTGCGGCGCTGCGGCTCCAACATGAGATGCGCGAATGGAGCGCGGGCCGTCGCGCAGGCCGCGACTGCATCGATACCGGCACGGACCGCGGCCTGTTCGTCACCCGAAAGGTATTGCCAGGTAATCGAATGCCACAGGACGGTCAGCGCGCCGTCGGCCAAGGCCAGCCCGGCCACCGCATCCGCTGCGGTGCTGCGCTGAAGCCGGGCGGGAACACGCCGGGCGATGCTGATCGCGCCGCGCAACCGGTCCATGCGAACGGTCATGTCGGGCCAGACGTAGCTCAGCAGCGTCAGCTCACCCTCGGCACCGGTGGCGTCGATGGGCGCGATGTCGTAGCCATGCCGTTCGGCTATCTGCACCGCGTCGGCGGGCGGCAGCTTGCCGCGCCAGGCGTCGTCGATTGTCACCGGCGAGTCGGCCGGTCCCCAGTGACCGCCGCGATAGCGGTAATGGTAGTGGTCGGCGCGCAGGTTCAGCCCGGCACTGGATCCGATTTCGAAAAGCCTTACCGGCAGCCGGAATTGACGTCTAAGGATCAACAGGCCGCCGATGAGTGCAGCCGATCTGCCGACCTCGTTGGTTTGCGGCGGTTGATGCAGGGCAGCGCGCAGAGGGCCGATGTGTTCGGCGGCGGTAGCGGTGATATCCGGCCAGGCCGCGTCGGCGTTCCAGGTTCCGTCGGTGCTCGGGTACCAGCGGCGCAACGCCGGCGCGCGGCCGTCGAGCACCAGCCGGTGCAGGCCACCGAGCAGTCGAAGCGGTATCGCCAGTCGACCCGGATCGCTTTCGTGACCCGCCAACACGGCCGCGAAGACACCGCCGGCTTGCACGTCGGCGACCACGCGGTGGAGCAGTTCCCCGTACATCGGGGAACCCAGCGCCGCGCACGCCCGGCCCTGCGAACGCAGGGTGGCCAGCAGGTGCTCGGTGTCGCTCACCGGTCTAGCTGGTTCAGGCCGGCGCCGACCACATCGAACGCGTCGCCAAGCGCTTGTGGCAGCGAGACCGACGGGTCGTCCAGCCAGTGCTCGTAGGCGCTCAGCGCGACGCCCAGCATCATCCAGGCGACGGTCTGGGGCAACAAGTCGGTGGTCTTGGTGCCCGATCGGCGGGCCACGAACGCGGCGATGACCTCCCGCCATCCGGCATACATCGTCATCGAGTAGGCCTGTAATTCGGCGGTTTGCAAGATGACCCGCATACGCTGCCGGTGCCGAAGGGTCTCAGACTCGTCAAAGGTGTTGAAAGCCAATAGCGCTGCCCGTAACGCCTCGCCGAGCGGCACCTCGGGGTCGACCTGGTCGAGCAGTTCTCGCAACTGCTGCAGATGACCGTCGAAGTCGCCCCACGGAATCGCGTTCTTGGAGGCGTAATAGCGGAAGACCGTGCGACGGGCAATCCCGGCTGCCTGCGCGACGTCGTCCACGCTGACGTTCTCGAATCCACGGGCGGCGAACAGCCGCAACGCGACGTCGGTGATGTGGTGCGGTGTCGTCGAGCGGCGGCGGCCCACCCGGGACTCAGGCACCATAGACCCCGCCCTTCCATTTCGACACTCGATGCCATATTCTGACGAAGATTGTGACCGGCTCGACCCCGACTTGTCGAGTCCTCAAGGAAGGCGGCTTCATGGAACACGACACCGACACCAACACCGAGCTCGTCACCGAGACCCTGGTAGAAGAGGTGTCCATTGACGGCATGTGCGGGGTCTACTGACCGTGCCGACGCCGGCCTGCGCGCGGGAAGCGCAGCCCGCATTGTCGCCGGGTTTCGACCCCGGTCGCGGCTGGCAACTGCATCGACAAGTGGCACTGCGTCCGGAGCCATTCGGCGCACTGGTGTATCACTTCGGCACCCGTAAGCTGTCGTTTCTGAAGAATCACACGATCGTCGCGGTGGTGCAGGCGCTGGACGAGCATCCGGACGTCCGATCCGCTTGCCGCGCAGCAGGACTCAACGACACCGAATTGGCTCCCTACCTGCACGCGCTAGGTGTGCTGGCCGCCTCCAACATGATCATTCCTCGGGAGAACACGTGACGACCGCTGTCCCGCGGCTTGTCGAGCAGTTCGAACGCGGGCTGGACGCGCCGATCTGCTTGACCTGGGAGCTGACCTATGCCTGCAACCTGGCGTGCGTGCACTGCCTGTCATCGTCGGGCAAACGCGACCCGCGGGAGCTGTCCACACAGGAATGCAAGGACATCATCGACGAGCTGGAACGCATGCAGGTGTTCTACGTCAACATCGGCGGCGGCGAACCCACTGTGCGACCGGACTTTTGGGAGTTAGTGGACTACGCGACTGCACACCATGTCGGCGTGAAGTTCTCCACCAATGGAGTCCGGATCACCCCCGAGGTAGCCGCCCGGTTGGCCGCCAGCGACTACGTCGACGTTCAGATTTCGCTCGACGGCGCGACCGCTGACGTTAACGACGCCGTCCGCGGGCCCGGCTCCTACGTCATGGCGGTGCGGGCGCTTGAGAACCTGGCTGCGGCAGGCTTTTCGGACGCCAAGGTCTCCGTCGTGGTGACCCGGCACAACGTCAACCAGCTCGATGACTTCGCCGCGCTGGCAAGCCGTTACGGCGCCACGCTGCGGATTACCCGGCTGCGGCCATCAGGCCGCGGGGCCGATGTCTGGGACGAGCTGCACCCAACCGCCGAGCAGCAAATCCAGCTGTACGACTGGCTGGTCGCCAAGGGCGAACGCGTGCTGACCGGTGACTCCTTCTTCCATCTGGCGGGGCTGGGCGCACCCGGTGCACTGGCCGGCCTCAACATGTGCGGAGCCGGCCGGGTGGTGTGCCTGATCGACCCGGTGGGTGACGTGTACGCCTGCCCGTTCGCCATCCACGAGCGCTTCCTCGCCGGAAATATATTGCGCGACGGCGGGTTTGACAACATCTGGAAAAACGCTCCGCTTTTTCGCGAGCTACGCGAGCCACAGTCGGCCGGCGCGTGCGGAAGCTGCGGGCACTACGACAGCTGCCGCGGCGGCTGCATGGCGGCGAAGTTCTTCACGGGTCTGCCGATCGACGGACCCGATCCCGAATGCGTGCAGGGCCACGGCGTGGCGGCGCTGGCGCGCGAACGCGTCAAGCCGCGCCCGGCCGGCGACCACTCGCGTCGAGGCGCCGGACCGGTGCCGTTGACGCTGACCGCCCGTCCGCCGAAACGCCTCTGCGACGAGAGCCCGGTCTAGTCATGGCCCGCGATCTGTGGTTTGAGACGGTCGCCATCGCCCAGCAGCGGGCCAAGCGCCGGCTGCCGAGATCGGTTTACTCTTCGCTGATCGCCGCCAGCGAGAAGGGTGTGACCGTCTCCGACAACGTCGAGGCGTTCAGCGAACTCGGTTTCGCGCCGCACGTCGTGGGTGCTGCGGGCAAGCGTGACCTTTCCACAACCGTGATGGGGCAACAGATTTCGCTGCCCGTGGTCATCTCTCCCACCGGTGTGCAAGCGGTTCATCCGGACGGTGAGGTCGCGGTAGCGAGAGCCGCCGCAGCGCGCGGCACCGCGATGGGGTTGTCTTCGTTTGCCAGCAAACCGATCGAAGAAGTCATCGCCGCCAACGACAAATTGTTCTTCCAGGTGTACTGGTTAGGCGGTCGCGACGCGATTGCCGAGCGGGTGGAACGGGCACGTCAAGCCGGGGCGGTGGGGCTGATCGTCACCACCGACTGGACGTTCTCGCACGGACGCGACTGGGGTAGCCCGAAGATCCCGGAAGACATGAATTTGCGCACGATGTTGCGGCTGTCGCCGGAAGCGCTCACCCGGCCCGCCTGGCTGTGGAAGTACGCCAAGACCATGCGTCCCCCGAATTTGCGGGTGCCCAACCAGGGAAAGCCCGGTGAGCCCGGCCCACCGTTTTTTGCCGCCTACGGCGAATGGATGGCGACCCCACCGCCCACCTGGGCGGACATCGCCTGGCTGCGGGAATTGTGGGGTGGCCCGTTCATGCTGAAAGGCGTCATCCGCGTCGACGACGCTAAAAAGGCCGCGGACATTGGTGTTTCGGCAATCTCGGTGTCGAACCACGGCGGCAACAACCTGGACGGTACACCGGCAACCATTCGGGCACTGCCTGGCATCGCCGAGGCAGTCGGCGACCAGATCGAGGTGTTGCTGGACGGCGGCATCCGGCGCGGCAGTGATGTGGTCAAGGCGCTGGCGCTGGGCGCGCGAGCGGTGATGATCGGCCGCGCCTACCTGTGGGGCCTGGCCGCGGCCGGCCAGCCGGGGGTGGAAAACGTTCTCGACATCCTGCGGTCGGGGATCGACTGCGCGTTGATGGGCCTCGGTCACGCCTCGGTGCATGATCTCGGCCCGGATGACGTCGTGGTCCCGCCAGGGTTTTCCCGTCCGCTCGGCGTCCCCGCGACCGGGGACGGCTAGGCAACTAGATCGGGTCGCGAGAATTCTGATACGTACGGGGCGGCCGTGGCTGAGGTGACGGCAAAAAATTCGTCCGGAGAGCCAACAACCGATGCACGCCAGGTGAATTCGTCCTACCATCTCCAAGTGGCTGTCCTCGCCGAACTCGGGAGCTTGACGTCGAGCCAGCTACAGAGCATGCTGCCAGCAGTCCTTATCCCCGTGGGGTCTACCGAACAGCATGGCCCCCATCTCCCGCTGGACACCGACACGCGGATTGCGACCGCGGTCGCTCAAGATGCTGGCGCGCGGCTGGGCGCGGCGCACTGGCTGGTGGCCCCCGCCATCGCGTACGGCGACTCCGGTGAGCACCAGAGCTTCGCCGGAACAATCTCGATCGGCACCCAGGCGCTGACCACGTTGCTGGTGGAGTATGGCAGGTCGGCCACCTGCTGGGCCCAGCGTCTTGCCTTCGTCAACGGCCACGGTGGCAACGTGGCCTCCTTGCGTCAGGCAGTAACTCTGTTGCGAAGCGAAGGGCGCGACGTCGGGTGGTGCCCGTGCGCCGCGAAAGACGCCGACGCGCACGCGGGCCACACGGAAACCTCTGTGCTGCTTCATATTTCACCAGCCGATGTGCGGACCGACCGGATCCGCGCCGGCAACGGTGCATCGTTGGCACAGCTGTTGCCGTCAATGCGCCGCGGCGGGGTCGCAGCCGTCAGCGAAGTCGGGGTATTGGGGGACCCGACAACCGCGACGGCAGCCGAGGGCGAGCGGATCCTTGCTGAAATGGTCGACGGCTGTGTGCGCCGGATCGCGCGATGGGCTCCCGGCGCCGACGGGATGCTGACATGACCCAGAGCCGACTGCCAGACGGGTTCGCTGTGCAGGTCGACCGCCGCGTCCGAGTGCTCGGTGAGGGCTCGGCACTGCTCGGCGGGTCCCCGACCCGGCTGCTGCGATTGGCTCCCGCCGCCCGAGACATGCTCGACGGTGGTCGCCTGAAGGTCCACGACGCAGTCAGCGCAGAGCTGGCCCGGACCCTGCTGGACGCGACCGTGGCTCATCCCCGTCCGGCGGGCGGCCCGTCACACCGTGACGTCACAGTGGTAATCCCGGTGCGCGACAATGCTTGTGGTCTACGGCGGCTTGTGACGTCGCTACGTGGGCTGCGCATCATCGTCGTCGACGACGGCTCGGCCATCCCCGTGGAGCTGGACGACTTTGCCGGGACGGGCGCTGACATCGAGGTACTGCGTCATCCTCAGAGCAGAGGACCGGCCGCCGCGCGCAACACGGGGCTGGCCGCCTGCTCAACCGACTTCGTCGCTTTTCTGGATTCCGACGTGGTGCCCCGCCGAGGCTGGCTGGAAGCCCTTCTCGGCCATTTCTGCGACCCTACCGTCGCGCTCGTGGCGCCGCGCATCGTCGGTCTGCCGCAAAGCGACCATCTGCTTGCGCGTTATGAAGCGGTGCGTTCGTCGCTGGACCTCGGACAGCGGGAAGCGCCGGTGATCCCCTACGGGCCAGTGTCTTATGTCCCCAGCGCAGCGATCATCTGCCGCACCAAAGCGCTTCGTGAGGTCGACGGGTTCGACGAGACTCTGCGCGCGGGTGAGGACGTCGACTTGTGCTGGCGGCTGGTGGAATCCGGTGCCCGGCTGCGCTACGAGCCGATTGCGCTG
>NZ_DASRBZ010000656.1:0-3546 GCF_035653355.1 Mycobacterium sp.
GGTCCCTGGATCCGCCTGTACGTTAAGCGGCGGTTAAAGAACCCTCACTTGAGTTGCAAAAGGCCTGCCTCGGGCGCCACATCGGAAACGCAGCATGGCCTGCGCTGCCGCCGGGGCCGGTGACAGCGGGAGCAGCGGCCGCCAACTCGGCGCTTTGCGGGAATCGCGTCGGCGTCCGCAAATCCGTCCGAGCGTCATGATTATGTCAGCAAACCAGCCCCGCGCGTTAAAAAGCCGTTAACAACGGCTCACTGACCGCTGCCTGAGGGTAACCGTGGAGCCGTGGCATCGCTAGCACGCCACCACGACAGTGGCTGACCCACTTAGGGGTCGGCTTTGTTTGCGCGTTAGGAGGGGGCCAATGTCCGTCGTGACTACACAGCCGGGCGTGTGGAGGGGAGCCGCCGGCACTATTCAGCGCATCGGCTTAGCGCTGGCCGCCGCAGCCGGGGCAAAGGTGTCGTTTCCCCAACGGCCGACGAAGTTTCCCCACTAACGGCGACCGAGGCCGCCGCGGCGGACCCGATGCAGGCGGCTGGGTCTGGCCGGCGCAATCGCCGGGCAAAACGCTTACGACGACGCTGAATCGCCTGGCACGCAAAGCCGTTGGCTTTCGCATCGGTACCCGGGACCGAGTCGAGGCCATCCACCCCGCTGACCTCGACGACGCAACGGCCCCATCCGCCTAAGACCGCCGGACACGACCACCCATGGTTAGCAACCTGAAACCGCTTGTCAGACACCACCCCTGTGATCACCGCGGCCGTGCCGCCCACGGCCGGCCCCTATTTCCCTGAGGAGGACGGATGTCATTCGTGACCACACTGCCCATAGCGTTGGAGGCCGCAGCCGGCAAGCTCGAGGCTCTCGGCTCCGCGCTGGCCGCTCAGAACGCGGCCGCCGCCGCGCCGACAACCGGCGTCATTCCCGCTGCCGCGGACGAAGTGTCCGCTCTGCAGGCGACGCAGTTCAGCGCGTATGGCACCTGGTACCAGCAGGTCAGCGCCCAAGCCACGGCGGTTCACCAGGCGTTTGTGAACACTCTCGGCGCCAGCGCCGGTTCCTACAGCACCACCGAGGCCGCCAACCAGGTCGCCACGAGTGCTGCGGCCGATCCGCCGAGTCTTCTGAGTCTGCTAAGTCCGATCATCGGGACACCCGCATACACCGATGGCGGACTGTTGTCGAACAACCCCGCCAGCCTTCTGAACATCAACGGCGGGACGTGGGGTGCGGCCGCTTCGGACTTGTGGTCATTAAGCGGCGGTGGCCTTCTTCCCAGCAATAACGGTCCTACCGCTGTTCCCGCCGAGGGCGCCGAAACCGCGGCGGTGGCAGGCGCAACCCAACCCGCGGCCCAGGCGGCTCCGGCGGCCCCGACAGGCGGCGGGGCCCCAGTGCTGGCCGGCGTGGGGCAAGCCTCCTCGGTTGGCCGGCTGTCGGTGCCGCCCAGTTGGGCCGGCGAGGCCAGCCCAGTATCCAGCCCTGCACCGGCGAGATTGGCAGGCGTGGGCTGGACTGCCGCAGCGCCGGAAAGCACACCGGTGGCCGCCGTGCCGGCCGGCATGCCGTCGGTGGCCACCGCCGGCAAAGCCGCCGGCTTGGGTGCGCCACGCTACGGCGTCAAGCCGACCGTGATGCCAAAACCGGAAGTCGTCTGACGGTCGAAACGCGAAATGCGCTCGAAGCCAGCGACTTATCAGCGGAACTACAGCTTGAAGGAACGGAATACAAATGTTTGATTTCGGAGCACTACCCCCAGAGATCAACTCCGCACGGATATACGCCGGTCCCGGCTCGGGACCGATGATGGCCGCCGCGGCGGCTTGGAACAGCCTGGCCGCCGAACTGGGCTCGACGGCCGCCGCCTACCAGTCGGTGATCGCCGAGCTGACCAGCGAGTGGATGGGCCCGTCGTCGGCGGCAATGGCCGCGGCGGCGCAGCCGTACGTGGCGTGGATGAGCTCCACCGCCGCTGCCGCTGAGCGCGCGGCGGCACAAGCCACCGCATCGGCGGCTGCCTATCAGACGGCGTTTGCGATGACGGTGCCCCCGCCGGTGATCGCGGCGAACCGGGCACAGTTGGCGGCACTGGTGGCCACCAACATCCTGGGCCAAAACACCCCGGCGATTATGGCGACCGAGGCCCACTACATGCAGATGTGGGCCCAAGACGCCGCGGCCATGTACGGCTACGCCGCCTCCTCGGCCAGCGCCGGCACGCTGAACCCGTTGACCGACCCGGCGCCGATCGCCAACCCCGGCGCAATGGTCGGTCAAGCCGCCGCAGTCGGCCAATCCGCCGCGACCGCCACGGGCTCGCAAGCCGGTCTGCCACAGCTTGTTTCAACCCTGCCCAGCGCCGTGCAAACGCTTGCCTCCCCGCTGGCTGCCCCCGCAGACCCGCCGGGAATCCTGGGCACGGTCAACGACTTCTTCGGGATCCCGGTCGTGTCGAATTCGATCAACAGCGCCAACAACGTTGTGGCATGGAACGTGATGAACATCATCCCGAACATGATCCTGCTCCAGAACGCGCTCGGGAACGCCAACGCCCCTGCTGCTGGCGCCGCTGGCGCGATGAGCGCCGAAGCTCCTCTCGCCGGTGGTTTGGCCAGCCCCGTTCTGGCGGGCACGTCCGCGCCGGCGGGTGCTGCCGGCTTCGGCGCGGCGCCGGTGATGGCGGGCATGGGACAAGCATCCGCGGTCGGAAAGTTGTCTGTGCCGACCGGCTGGTCGGCGGCCACACCACAGGTGAGCTCGGCCTCGGCGTTGGAGGGCACGGGCTGGGCCGTTGCCGCCGAAGAAACCCCGCCGGTGGCGACCATGCCGGCCGGAATGCCTTCGGTGGCTTCAGCCAGCCGCGCCGGCGCCGGCTTCGGCGCGCCGCGCTACGGCTTCAAACCCACCGTGATGCCGAAAACCGTCCTGGTATGACGAAAAAAGGGGGAACATGAAACTTGCTTGAATCCAGGCGTTAATCACCACGCCCTACCCTGTCCACCGGGCGGCTTTGCCGCACCGACGATTGAAGACTTCGAGATAAGGAGATATCCGATGCCCACCCGTTTTATGACCGACCCCGACCAGATGCGGGCGATGGCGGGCCGTTTTGACGTGCACGCTCAGACCGTTGAGGACGAGGCCCGCAAGATGTGGGCGTCGTCGGTCAACATCGCCGGTGCCAGCTGGAGTGGTGCTGCACAGGCCACCTCCTACGACACCATGGGTCAGATGAATCAGGCCTTCCGCAACATCGTCAACATGCTGCACGGTGTGCGCGACGGTCTGATCCGCGACGCGAACAACTACGAGCAGCAAGAGCAGGCCTCTCAGCAGATCCTGCGCAGCTAGTCGCGAATACCTTAGCTACCAAGGCTTTCCGATAATTCAGGAGGATTAGACCATGAGCATTAACTATCAGTTCGGCGACGTCGACGCGCACGGTGCGACGATTCGGGCGCAGGCTGCGGCGTTGGAGGCCGAGCACCAGGCGATCATTCGTGACGTGCTGGCCGCCGGTGACTTCTGGGGTGGCGCCGGTTC
>NZ_DASRBZ010000657.1:0-3742 GCF_035653355.1 Mycobacterium sp.
GACACCGATCATGCGCGCCAGCCTAACGGGCGAGTTCCGCGCGGGACGGTCCGCGTCATGTTGCGACGTCCCGCCGCAATGCCGGAAGAATCTAGGCGTGCCAGCCGAGGACTTCATCGCGCCGACGGTGCGAACGCGTGACCGCACCGCGCTGCAGACGCTGAATTTCTTCATGGCCGACATGGAGGCCGGCATCGGGCCCTTTCTGGGAGTGCTGCTGGCCAGTCGCGGCTGGCACACCGGGACCATCGGTACGGTCATCACGCTCGGCGCCATCGTGGGCATGGTGGCCGTCGCGCCCGCCGGAGCTTTGGTCGATGCCACCACCCGCAAACGGGCCTGCGTCATCGGCGTCGGCTTGGCCGCCGTCGCCGCCTCGGCGGTGATTCTCACCAACCACTACTTCTGGGTAGTCGCCGCCGCGCAGGCCGTCATGAGTATCTCCGGGGCGGCGATCGCCCCGGCGGTCACGGCATCACGCTCGGCTTGGTCGGCCAAACGGGGTTCACCAGCCAGATCGGTCGCAACCAGGCCTTCAACCACGCCGGCAACATGGCCGGTGCCGGCCTGGGCGGGCTGCTGGGTTGGGTGTTCGGCTACGCCGGCGTGTTCTGGTTAGCCGCGGCGTTCACTGTGGTGGCCATCGCCGCAACCCTGGCGATTCCGCCCAGTCGTATCAACCATCACATCGCCCGCGGCGAGGCGGCGCGTGGCGACCAGGCTCCGGTTAAAAAGCTGCGAGTGCTCATCGAGTGCCGGCCGCTGCTGGCATTGGCCGCCGCGGTGGTGCTGTTTCATTTGGGCAACGCGGCGATGTTGCCGCTCTACGGGCTGGCCGTGGTCGCCACTCACGCCAACCCGTTCACCACGGTGGCCAGCACCGTCGTCGTCGCCCAGGCCGTCATGATCGTCACCTCGCTGGTGGCCATGCGGATCGCCCAAACCCGCGGCTACTGGCTGGCCGTCCTGATCGCGTTCGGCGCACTGCCCGTCCGTGGGCTCATCGCGGCGGGAATCATCACCACGTGGGGCGTCATTCCGGTCCAGGTGCTCGACGGCATCGGCGCCGGCATGCTGTCGGTGGCGGTGCCCGGGCTGGTGGCCCGCCTGCTCGACGGCACCGGGCACATCAACGTCGGCCAGGGCGCGATCATGGCCGCGCAAGGCCTCGGCGCCGCCCTGAGCCCCGTGCTCGGTGGCTATGTTGCCCAAATATGGGGATTCCCGTCGGCTTTCCTTTTGCTCGGCGGGCTATCTGTGGGGTCGCTGGTCATCTGGCTGACGTTCGCGCCGATGCTGCGCCGCGCAGGCAACCACCTGCCGGCGGTATCAGCGCCGGCCGAGGTGACGTGAACCGGGCGTCACTCGTCGGACGTCACCAGCTCCCAATCGGCCGGTAGGCCTTCCGCCAACTTCACGTGAAGTGGCACACCGACCGCCATGGCTACGCTCAAGCGATGCGCCGCACGGGAATCGACGAACTGCGCGACGCGGTGCTGGACGATGGGTCGTTCGTCGGCTGGGACACCGCGCCGACGCCAGTGCCGGTCTCGGAGTCCTACGCCCGCGAGCTGGCCGCCGCCCGGGCCGCTACCGGCATAGACGAATCGGTGCTGACCGGGGAGGGCCGGGTTTTCGGTCGCCGCGTCGCGGTGGTGGTCTGTGAATTCGGCTTCCTCGGCGGATCGATCGGGGTGGCGGCGGCCGAACGGATCACCGCCGCGGTGCAGCGTGCGACCGCGGAGCGATTGCCGCTGCTGGCCTCACCGAGCTCCGGCGGCACCCGCATGCAGGAAGGCACGGTTGCATTCCTGCAAATGGTCAAGATCGCCGCAGCGGTCACCTTGCACAAGCAGGAACACCTGCCCTATCTGGTCTACCTGCGCCATCCGACCACCGGCGGAGTGTTCGCGTCGTGGGGCTCGCTGGGGCACGTCACGATCGCCGAGCCCGGCGCGTTGATCGGTTTCCTGGGCCCGCGGGTCTATGAGCAGCTCTACGGCGAACCGTTTCCCGCCGGTGTTCAGACCGCGGAGAATCTGCAGCGGCACGGGGTGATCGACGGCGTGGTTCCGCTCGAAGACCTGCGCCACACACTGGATCGCGCGTTGACGGTCCTCGCCGACGACCCCGAGCCTGCGCCGCCGTTACCGCCGAGCGAGCCGATACCCGATGTATCGGCATGGGATTCGGTGGTGGCGTCACGACGGCCGGACCGCCCGGGCGTGCGCCACCTGCTGCGGCACGGCTGCACCGACGAAGTGCTGTTGTCGGGCACTGAGCAAGGCGAGGCAGCGACGACGCTGCTGGCGCTGGCCCGGTTCGCCGGCCAGCCCGCGGTGGTGCTCGGCCAGCAGCGCGTGGTCGGCGGGATTGTCGGTCCCGCGTCGTTGCGTGAGGCCCGCCGCGGCATGGCGCTGGCCGGGGAACTGCGCCTGCCCCTGGTGCTGGTCATCGACACTGCCGGCCCGGCCTTGTCGGCCGAAGCCGAGGAGGGCGGACTGGCGGGCGAAATCGCCCGCTGCTTGGCTGATCTGGTCACGCTGGACACGCCGACGGTGTCGGTGCTGCTGGGCCAGGGCAGTGGCGGCCCGGCGCTGGCGATGGTGCCCGCCGACCGGGTGTTGGCTGCCCTGCACGGCTGGCTGGCGCCGCTGCCGCCCGAAGGCGCCAGCGCGATCGTCTTCCGCGACACCGACCACGCCGCGGAACTGGCTGCGGCGCAAGGCATTCGGTCGGCCGACCTGCTTGCGTCGGGCATCGTCGATCGCATCGTGGTTGAACATCCCGACGCCGCCGACGAGCCGATCGAGTTCTCCAAACGGCTCGCCGGCGCGATCGCTGCCGAGGTGCACACGCTGCGCGCTGTGCCCGACGCTGAGCGGATGGCGGCGCGGCTGGAGCGTTACCGGCGGATCGGGCTGCGCTAGCTCTCAGGCAGGCCGAGGTACCGCTGGATCGTCGGCCCGAGCCACTCGACGATCTCGTCGCGGCTCATCGCAACCACCGGCACCAACCGCAACACGAACCGGCAGAACGCCATCCCCATGATCTGGGTGGCGATCAGCCCGGCCCGCCATTGCGATTCCGCCGGGGCGACGCGGGCCACCAGCGGCTGCAGCTGCGTTTCGAAAATCAGCCGCATCCGTTGCGCGGCTTCGTCATTGGTGGCACTCGAGCGCAGCAGAATGACCAGCGCGTCGTCGCCCTCCCAGCGCTCGAGGAAGTGCCGCACCAGCGACCGCCCGACCTGCGTCCGCTCAACGGCCGCCAGATCGGGAAACCTCAGGTCGAAGTCGGCGGCTGCGGCGAACAACTTATCTTTGCTGCCGTAGTAGCGCATCACCATCGCCGGATCGACCCCGGCATCAGCGGCGATCGCCCGAATGGTGGCGGCCTGAAAGCCGGCTGCGCCGAACCGCTCGCGGGCGGCCGCCAAAATCGCGGCCTTGGTCTTCTCCGAGCTCCGTCTCATGTCAACGAGTGTAGGCCAACACATGTTGACATCGGCGGGTATACAGCGCATGCTGGATATTGCCAACAAGCGTTGACTTAGGAAGGAGTCACGCCATGACCGATATCGACGTCCTCGTCGTGGGAGCCGGGCCCACGGGGTTGACTCTGGCGATCTCGCTGCTCAACCGCGGGGCGCAAGTGATGATCGTCGACTGCCTGGCGGCCGGGGCCAACACCTCACGCGCGGCGGCGGTCAACGCTCGCACGCTGGAAGTCCTCGAAGAGT
>NZ_DASRBZ010000658.1:0-2412 GCF_035653355.1 Mycobacterium sp.
CGAAGGGCTGCAAACGCTCGGCTGGCGCGACGTGCCCACCGACGACTCCTCTCTGGGCGCACTTTCCCGCGACGCGATGCCCACCTTCCGGCAGCTGTTCATCGCCGGCGCTTCGGGTATGACGCTGGAGCGCCGCGCGTATGTGATCCGCAAGCGCGCCGAACACGAACTGGGCACCAAGGGCCCGGGCCAGGACGGCCCCGGTCGCGAAACCGTTTACTTCCCAAGCCTTTCCGGTCAGACATTCGTCTACAAGGGGATGCTGACCACGCCGCAGCTCAAGGCGTTCTACCTTGACCTGCAAGACGACCGGCTCGATAGCGCGCTGGGCATCGTGCACTCTCGGTTCTCCACCAACACGTTCCCGTCATGGCCGCTGGCACATCCGTTTCGGCGCATCGCCCACAACGGCGAGATCAACACCGTCACCGGCAACGAGAACTGGATGCGCGCCCGCGAAGCGCTGATCCACACCGACATCTTCGGCTCCTACGACGACGTCGAGAAGTTGTTCCCGATCTGCACCCCCGGTGCCTCCGACACCGCGCGCTTCGACGAGGCGCTCGAGTTGCTGCACCTGGGTGGACGCAGCTTGGCACATGCGGTGCTGATGATGATCCCCGAAGCGTGGGAGCGCCACGAATCCATGGACCCCGCGCGCCGCGCCTTCTACCAGTACCACGCGTCGTTGATGGAGCCGTGGGACGGGCCGGCGTCGATGACGTTCACCGACGGCACCATCGTCGGCGCGGTGCTCGACCGCAACGGCTTACGGCCGTCGCGGATTTGGGTCACCGACGACGGGCTGGTCGTGATGGCCTCCGAGGCCGGTGTGCTCGATCTCGACCCGTCGACGGTGGTGCGCCGGATGCGGCTGCAACCGGGCCGGATGTTCCTGGTGGACACGGCTCAGGGCCGCATCGTCGACGACGAGGAGATCAAGGCCGAGCTCGCTGCCGAGCACCCCTACCAGCAGTGGCTCGACAAAGGCTTGGTGCCGCTGGACAAACTGCCGCAAGGCAATTACGTGCGGATGCCGCACCATCGAATTGTGCTGCGCCAGTTGGTGTTCGGCTACACCTACGAAGAGCTCAACTTGCTGGTGGCGCCGATGGCGCGCACCGGCGCCGAGCCGATCGGGTCGATGGGCACCGACACCCCGGTCGCGGTGCTCTCCGAGCGGCCCCGGATGCTGTTCGACTACTTCCACCAGCTCTTCGCCCAGGTGACCAACCCGCCGCTGGACGCCATCCGCGAAGAGGTGGTGACCAGCCTGCAGCACACCATCGGTCCGGAAGGCGACCTGCTCAACCCGGACGAGAAATCCTGTCACCAGATCCAGTTGACGCAGCCGATCTTGCGCAACCACGAGCTGGCCAAGCTGGTCAACCTCGACCCCGACGTCGAGGTCAACGGGCGACGGCTGGGCTTGCGGTCCAAGGTCATTCGCTGCCTATACCCGGTCGCCGAGGGCGGAACCGGCCTCAAGGCCGCGCTTGACGAGGTGCGCGCGCAGACCTCGGCGGCGATCGCCGACGGCGCGCGGATCATCGTCCTGTCCGACCGCGAATCCGACGAGACGATGGCGCCGATTCCGTCGCTGCTGGCTGTCTCGGCGGTGCATCACCACCTGGTGCGCGAACGCACCCGCACCCAAGTCGGACTGGTGGTCGAGTCCGGTGACGCCCGCGAGGTGCACCACATGGCCATGCTGCTGGCCTTCGGCGCCGCTGCCATCAACCCGTACATGGCGTTCGAGTCGATCGAGGACATGCTCGACCGCGGGGTGCTGGAGGGTTTCGACCGCGAGACTGCCCTGCGCAACTACGTCAAGGCCGCCGGCAAGGGCGTGCTCAAAGTGATGTCGAAGATGGGCATCTCGACGCTTGCCTCCTACACCGGTGCGCAACTGTTTCAAGCCGTCGGGATCTCCGAGGCGGTGCTCGACGAATACTTCACCGGGCTGGCCTGTCCAACCGGTGGGATTACCCTCGACGACATCGCCGCCGACGTCGCCGCCCGCCACTCGCTGGCGTTTTTGGACCGGCCCAACGAGCGTGCCCACCGCGAACTCGAGGTCGGCGGGGAATACCAGTGGCGCCGCGAGGGCGAATACCACCTGTTCAACCCGGACACCGTCTTCAAGCTGCAGCACTCCACCCGGACCGGGCAGTACAAGATCTTCAAGGAATACACGCAGCTGGTCGACGACCAGAGCGAGCGGATGGCGTCGCTGCGCGGGCTGCTGAAGTTCAAAGCCGGTGTGCGCCCACCTGTTCCACTGGAGGAGGTGGAACCGGCCAGCGAGATCGTCAAGCGCTTCGCCACCGGCGCGATGAGCTACGGCTCAATCTCAGCCGAGGCGCACGAAACCTTGGCGATCGCCATGAACCGCCTCGGTGGACGGTCCAA
>NZ_DASRBZ010000659.1:0-3950 GCF_035653355.1 Mycobacterium sp.
ACCAGGTCGAAGAGCGCGCGAAAAAAGGACTGTCGATCATGATCGCCCCGGAAGGCACCCGGGTGGACACCACGGAGGTGGGCCCGTTCAAGAAAGGGCCATTCCGCATCGCGATGGCAGCCGGTATCCCGATCGTGCCGATCGTGATCCGCAACGCTGAGATCATCGCCGCCCGCAACTCCACCACGATGAATCCGGGCACGGTCGATGTCGCTGTATTTCCGCCGATTCCGGTGGACGACTGGACAGTCGATGAACTTCCGGACCGCATCGCCGAAGTACGCCAACTGTATCTGGACACGTTGGCCAACTGGCCGGTCGACAAGCTACCCGAGGTCGCGCTCTACAAGCATGCCAAGAAGAGGCCCGCGGCGAAGGCCAAGGCGGGGGCGAAGACGACGCAGCCGAAAAAGCAAGCGGCCAAATCTAATCCGCAGGCACGCGGTGCGACGACACCAGCTGCCCGGCGCCAAACAGCTGAGGCTCAACCGCGGACAGCTCGGCCGAAAGGACGACCGTGACGACATCGGCTGCCGACACCGGCACATTCACCACAACCGACGACACGTTGGTGTTGGCGTCGGTGTCCTCGTCCGTCGAGGGCGAACTGCTCAAGGAATGGCTGGAGCGACAGCGGAAGCGGCACCCCGAGACGAAGATCGACGTGCTGCGGCTGCCGCCCCGAAATCCGCCTCCGGCGACGCTGGCCCAACTCGTCGAGCAGCTCGAGGTCGACGAGGATCGTTCGATTGTGCCGGTCCGGGTGTTCTGGCTACCGCCCGCGGAGGGGGGTCCGCTGAGCAAGGTGACCGGGCTGGTCCCTGGCTGGGACCCTTACCACCCAAGTGAACGCCAGCAACGGCGCATTCTGCGCAGCGATCCCCGCCGGGCGCGCGTATTGGCCGGCGAGTCGGCCAAGATCTCAGAACTTCGTCAGCAGTGGCGCGACACTACCGTCGGCGACAATCCCCGCGAGTTCGCCCATTTCGTTACCCGTCGCGCCATTTTGGCGATGGAGCGTGTTGCCTACCGGCTACTGGGACCGGAGTACAAGTCACCGCGGCTGGTGAAGCCAGAAATGTTGGTGTCGGCCCGTTTTCGGGCCGGGCTGGAGAAAATCCCCGGGGCCACGCTCGAGGAGGCCGGCAAGATCCTCGACGAGATGGCCACCGGCTGGAGCCGGGTCTCCGTCGACATCTCCGGCGCCCTTGGCAGGCTGCTCATTCGGGGGTTCGATCCCGAAATCGACTACGACCAGTATCAGGTCGCGGCGATGCGCACCGCGCTTCAGTCCCATCCCGCCGTGCTGCTGTGGTCGCACCGGTCGAACCTCGACAGCGCCGTGCTGACAGTTGCGCTGCAAGAGAACGGCTTGCCGAGGGCCCATGTGTTCGGCGGGATCAACATGGCGTTCGGATTCATGGGACCGCTGATGCGCCGCTCCGGAGTCATCTTTATCCGGCGCAAGATCGGCGACGATCAGCTGTACAAGTACGTGCTCAAGGAATACGTCGGCTACCTGGTCGAAAAACGGTTCAACTTGAGCTGGTCCATCGAGGGCACCAGATCACGCACCGGAAAAATGTTGCCGCCCAAGATGGGTCTGATGAGTTATGTGGCCGACGCTTATCTGGATGGACGCAGCGACGATATCCTGCTGCAGCCGATCTCGATCAGCTTCGACCAGCTGCATGAGATCGCCGAGTACGCTGCCTACGCTCGCGGCGCAGAGAAAAGACCCGAGGGCGTCGGCTGGCTGTACAACTACGTCAAAGCCCAAGGCGAACGCAACTACGGCAAGATCTACGTCCGCTTCCCCGAAGCGGTGTCCATGCGCGAGTGCCTGGGTCCTCCAAACGGACCGATAGCTCTAGACCAAGCCGCCAAAAGGCTTGCCCTGCAAAAGATGACGTTCGAGGTGGCTTGGCGGATCTTGCAGGCGACGCCGGTGAACGCGACCGGGCTGGTGTCGGCGCTGCTGCTCACCACCCATGGGATGGCGTTGACACTCGGCCAGCTGCACCGAACGCTGCAAGATTCTTTGGACTATCTCGAACGCAAACACACCCCGATGTCGACGAGCGCGCTGCGGCTTCGGACGCCGGAGGGTGTGCGGGCGGCAGTGGATGCATTGTCCAACGGCCATCCGGTCACCCGCGTCGACGGCGGACGAGAACCCGTGTGGCGCATTGCGCCGGAGCATGAGCACGCGGCGGCTTTCTACCGCAATTCGGTGATACATGCGTTCCTGGAGACCTCGATCGTCGAACTCGCGCTCGCGCATGCCAGGCATGCCGAGGGCGATCGGTTACAGGCGTTCTGGGACCAGACGATGCGGCTTCGCGACTTGCTGAAATTCGATTTCTACTTTGCCGATTCCGCGGCGTTTCGGGACAACATCGCCGAAGAGATGGCGTGGCATCAGGATTGGGAGGCCCACGTCGCGGCGGGCGGTGACGAGATCGACGCGATCCTGTACGCGAAGCGACCGCTGATATCGGATGCGATGCTGCGGGTGTTCTTCGAGTCGTACGAAATCGTCGCCGATGTATTGCGCGATGCGCCAGCGGAGATCGGCGCCAACGAGTTGACACAGCTGGCGCTGGGCGTCGGACGGCAATACGTCGCACAGGGACGAGTCAGCAGCAGCGAACCGGTGTCCACACTGCTGTTCGCAACTGCGCGCCAAGTCGCCGCCGACCAGCACCTGCTCGAACCCGCATCGGATCTCGCCGAACGACGGACCGCATTCCGGCAGGAGCTGCGGGATATCCTTCGTGATTTCAACCACGTCGCGCAGATCGCGCGCAACCGCTTCATCGCTCGCGAGCTCGAGGCGCGGCAGGCGCAACAGGCCGGTAGCCGATCTCGCTGAGACGGTCCTCGGAATTCGGCCCGAACATGCGCCATACGCTGTACCTATGACGGATGCCCCGCAACCGGGCCAGCGGCGCGCGGTGGTGTGGCCGCTGCTCATCGGGGTTGCGGTGCTGGCCGGCTGCACGGCCGCCGGAATAGCAGCGTTGTCGCTTGCCGCCGCGCTGACCGCCACCGGGTTGCCCGATCCGGGTCCGGTCACCACCCTGGGCCTGCCATTCGTGCGAGCCGCCGGTGAGGTGGCGGCGGTGCTGGCCGTCGGGTCGTTTCTGTTCGCCACATTCTTTGTCCCCCCGCAACACAACGGGGTGCTCGACGTCGCTGGGTACCGTGCGCTTCGGATCGGCACGGTGGCGTCGGCGGTGTGGGCGGTGTGCGCCGCGTTGCTGGTGCCGCTGACGATTTCGGATGTCTCGGGGCAGCCGGTCGGCCGTCATCTCAACCCGGTGGCGTTGTGGTCGTTGGCGAGCCTGGTCAACACCGCAGCCGCATGGCGATGGACCGCGGTTTTGGCCGCAGCGGTGATGCTGGCGAGCCTGACGGTGCTGCGCTGGTCGTGGACGCCGCTGTTGCTGGTCGGCTCGGTGGTGACGTTGATTCCGCTCGGGCTGACGGGGCATTCGTCGGCCGGCGGTTCACATGATCTGGCCACCAACAGCCTGCTGATCCACCTCGTCGCCGCCAGTCTGTGGGCCGGTGGCCTGCTGGCACTGCTGGTGCACGCGATCCGTGGGGGCGAACATGCGGCTCTGGCGGCGCGGCGGTTCTCCGCCGTCGCGTTGTGGTGCTTTGTCGCGATGGCGCTCAGCGGTGTGGTCAACGCCGTGGTGCGGGTACTGCCGGCCGACCTGCTGACTACGGCCTACGGCCGGCTGGTGATCGCCAAGGTCGTCGCGCTGTGCCTGCTTGGCGTGGCCGGCTGGCGGCAGCGCCGTACCGGAGTTGCTGCGCTGCAAGGCCACTCGGGCTCGCGGCGCGCCCTGCTCCGACTGGCGCTGATCGAGGCCATCGTATTCGGCGTGACGTTCGGCGTTGCCGTGGGGCTGGGCCGTACCCCACCGCCACCGCCACCG
>NZ_DASRBZ010000660.1:0-6694 GCF_035653355.1 Mycobacterium sp.
GACCAGCGCATCGTCGAACTCGGCGACGTGATCGACGACCACCAGCTGTCGCAGTTGCGCGACATGCTGTGCCAGGCACTGGAGGGCAAAAAACTCACCGCGGCATCGGCCGCCGTCGCAGAATTGGCCGAAGGTTTGGACGGCGCGGGCGGGCTGGGCGACGCCATCGGCCGGGCAGCAACCGTGTTGGTGGAATCGTTGGTGGAGCACAACGAAGAACGTCTGGTGATGGGCGGCACCGCGAACCTCACCCGCAACACCGCCGACTTCGGTGGCTCGTTGCGCTCGATCCTCGAAGCACTCGAGGAGCAGGTCGTGGTGCTGCGGCTGCTCGCCGCACAGCAAGAAGCCGGCAAGGTGACCGTGCGCATCGGTCATGAGAACGAGGCCGAGGAAATGGCGGCCGCGTCAGTGGTCTCCACCGCCTACGGCACTCAGGACACCATCTATGGGGGCATGGGTGTGCTGGGGCCGACCCGGATGGACTATCCGGGAACTATCGCTAGCGTGGCTGCGGTTGCTATGTATATCGGCGAAGTGCTGGGTGCTCGATGACCGCGCACCCGCTGCAGAACTTGTGGAAAGCCGCGTAACGCGGCCCGAAAGCGGCGTGGGAGAGGTTAGGCGTGGCACGCGATTATTACGGTCTGCTCGGCGTGAGCAAGAACGCCAGCGATGCGGAGATCAAACGCGCCTATCGAAAGCTGGCGCGCGAACTGCATCCCGACGTCAATCCAGACGAAGAAGCGCAGGCGAAGTTCAAAGAAATCAGCATGGCCTACGAGGTGCTGTCTGACCCGGAGAAGCGCCGCATCGTCGACATGGGCGGCGACCCGATGGAGACAGCAGGGATGTCGGCGAACGGCTTCCCAGGCTTCGGCGGTCTCGGTGATGTGTTCGAAGCTTTCTTCGGTGGTGGGTTCGGCAGCGGCTTCGGCGCGGGTTCGTCATCCCGCGGGCCGACCGGGCGGGTCCGGCCGGGCTCGGACTCGCTGCTGCGGATGCGCTTAGACCTGGAAGAGTGCGCAACCGGCGTCACCAAGCAGGTCACCGTCGACACCGCGGTGCTGTGCGACCGCTGTCACGGCCGCGGCACCAACGGCAACTCCGGCCCCGTGCGCTGCGACACCTGCGGCGGTCGCGGCGAAGTCCAATCAGTCCAGCGGTCCCTGCTCGGCCAGGTGATGACATCGCGGCCGTGCCCGACCTGCCGCGGCGTTGGTGAGGTGATCCTCGACCCGTGTTACCAGTGCGGCGGCGACGGCCGCGTGCGGGCGCGTCGGGAGATCACCGTGAAGATTCCCGCCGGTGTCGGCAACGGGATGCGGGTGCGGCTGGCCGCCCAAGGTGAAGTGGGGCCGGGCGGGGGTCCCGCCGGTGACTTGTACGTGGAGGTGCACGAACAACCTCACGACATCTTCCTGCGCGACGGCGACCACCTGCACTGCACGATTGGGGTTCCGATGGTCGACGCGGCCATGGGCACCACGGTCATGATCGACGACATTCTCGACGGCCCCACCGAGGTCACTGTCCCGGCCGGTACGCAGCCGGGTTCGACGATCACGCTGACCGGTCACGGAATGCCGCACCTTCGCTCCGGTGCCCGCGGCGACCTGTATGTGCACGTCGAGGTCGTCGTGCCGACGCATCTGGACAAACGTGACGCCGAACTGCTGCGCGAGTTCAAGAGCCGGCGCAGCCGTGACGTACCCGAAGTCCGGTCCGCCCACGGCAACGCTGGCGGCGGACTGTTCAGCCGGCTGCGTGAAACCTTCACCGGCCGCTAGCCGGCTCGCCGGTTCGTAAGCTCCGCCGGTGGTGGCGACCCTGTTCTACGTCGACGAGCTGCCCGACATCGGCGCGGTGGCCGTGGTCTGCGGCGATGAGGGGTTTCATGCCGCCACGGTGCGACGGATCCGTCCCGGGGAACACCTGACGCTCGGCGACGGCGTAGGTGGCCAGGCCAGCTGCGTGGTGGAGGACACCAGCCGCGACGGGCTGCAAGCCCGGGTGCTGAGCCGCTGGACGGTGGCGCCCGCGGCGCCGCCGGTGACGGTGGTGCAGGCGCTGCCGAAATCCGAGCGCTCGGAATTGGCGATCGAGCTGGCCACCGAGGCGGGCGCTGACGCGTTCCTGGCATGGCAGGCGGCGCGCTGTGTGGCCCGCTGGGACGGCGCGCGTGTCGACAAAGGTCTGCGCCGGTGGCGCGCCGCCGCCCGCTCGGCTGCCCGCCAATCCCGGCGCGCATATATCCCGCCGGTCGACGGGGTGATCTCTACCGCGGCGCTGGCCCAGCGGATCCGCGACGCGGTGGCCGCAGGCGCGACAGTGCTGGCGCTGCATGAGTCGGCCGCTGCTTTATTGACGGAAGTTCCGCTGGCACAGGCGAATTCGTTGATGCTCGTGGTCGGCCCCGAGGGCGGCATCGCAGACGAGGAGCTCACCGCGTTGACCGACGCGGGCGCGGTCGCGGTCCGGCTGGGTCCGACGGTGCTGCGAACGTCGAGTGCGGCTGCCGTGGCGTTGGGTGCCTTGGGTGTGTTGACATCGAGGTGGACCTGAAGTTTCGTCGCCGAGCCTGTAGATAGCGGGCTTGTCACTCGCACTTATGCACGCCAGTGACAGGTTCGATGCAGTCCGCGCTCGGGCGCTTCCGATCATTGGGGCATGACGGTGCTCGGCGGTAGACTGGCAAACCGATACATCTACCAGAAAAACGCAGAAAGCAGGCATTAGGCACCACGTGACGCCCCGCGAGACCAACGCTGCTGACCCGGCCTCGTCTCAGGTTCGCAGCAGCATCGACGTTCCGCCCGACCTCGTCGTGGGCCTGCTGGGTTCGGCTGACGAGAATCTGCGCGCACTTGAACGCACACTGGCTGCCGATCTGCATGCGCGCGGCAACGCCATCACCCTAACCGGTGAGCCGGCCGATGTTGCGCTGGCCGAACGGGTGATCGCCGAACTTGTCACGATCGTGGCCAGGGGCCAGCAATTGACACCGGAAGCGGTGCGCCACAGTGTGGGGATGCTGGTCGGCACCGGCAACGAGTCACCGGCTGAGGTGCTCACCCTGGACATCTTGTCGCGGCGCGGCAAGACAATTCGGCCCAAGACGCTCAATCAGAAGCACTACGTCGACGCGATCGATGCCCACACCATCGTGTTCGGGATCGGCCCGGCCGGCACTGGAAAAACGTATCTGGCGATGGCCAAGGCGGTCAACGCGCTACAGAGCAAAGAGGTCACTCGCATCATTTTGACGCGGCCCGCCGTGGAAGCCGGTGAGCGCCTTGGCTTCTTGCCGGGCACCCTGAACGAGAAGATCGATCCCTATCTGCGGCCGCTGTATGACGCGCTCTACGACATGATGGATGCCGAGCTGATCCCGAAGCTGATGGCTGCTGGCGTCATTGAGGTGGCGCCGCTCGCGTATATGCGGGGTCGCAGCTTGAATGACGCGTTCATCATTCTCGACGAGGCGCAGAACACCACGGCCGAGCAGATGAAGATGTTCCTTACCAGGCTGGGCTTTGGCTCGAAAGTCGTTGTCACCGGCGATGTTACGCAAATCGACCTGCCGGGAGGCGCTACCTCGGGTCTGCGGGCTGCAGTCGACATCCTCGAGGGCATCGACGACATTCACATCTCGCACCTCACCAGCGCCGACGTGGTCCGCCATCGGCTGGTGTCCGAAATCGTCGACGCCTACGCCAAATACGAGGAACCCGGCCTGATGAACCGAGCCGCACGGCGCGCGTCGGGCGTGCGTCATCGCCGGTAACTGGTGAAGCCATGAGCATCGAGGTATCCAACGAGTCGGGAATCGACGTCTCCGAAGCCGAACTGGTCAGCGTCGCCCGGTTCGTGCTCGACAAGATGAGCGTCAATCCCGCCGCCGAGCTGTCGATGGTGCTGCTGGACACCGCCTCGATGGCCGACCTTCATATGCGGTGGATGGACCTCCCCGGGCCGACCGACGTGATGAGCTTCCCCATGGACGAGCTCGAGCCTGGGGGACGCCCCGACGCGCCGGAGCCGGGGCCCGGCATGCTCGGCGATATCGTGCTGTGCCCCGAGTTCGCCGCCGAGCAGGCCGCTGTGGCCGGTCATTCGCTGGGACACGAGCTGGCGTTGTTGACGATCCACGGTGTACTGCATCTGCTGGGTTACGACCATGCCGAGCCGGACGAAGAAAAAGAAATGTTCACCCTTCAGCAAGGGCTGCTTGAAGAATGGGTGGCCGAGCAGGTTGAGGCCTACCATCAGGACCGTCAACTCGAGCGGGACCGCCGGCTGCTCGACAAGTCGAGATATTTCGACGAACCGTGAATGAGCTTGCTCCGCTGCTCGGCGCGATCGTGTTGATCGGTTTGGGCGGGTCATTCGCCGCCATCGACGCCGCGATCAGCACCGTGTCGGTGGCCCGAGTCCACGAACTGGTGCGCGACGAGCGCACCGGCGCGGTGCGGCTGGCCAAGGTGATGGCCGATCGGCCAAGCTACATCAATCTCGTTGTGCTGCTGCGGATCGTCTGCGAGATCACCGCGACCGCGCTGCTGGTGGTCTTTTTCGTGCATAACCTCAGCCTGGACTGGGGGCTGTTCGCTGCCGCGGCGATCATGGTGGCGACGAGCTTCATCGTCATCGGCGTCGGTCCACGCACCCTGGGCCGCCAGCATGCGTATTCGATCGCGTTGGCGGCCGCCTTTCCGCTGCAAGTGATTTCCTGGCTGCTGATGCCGATCAGCCGGCTGCTGGTGGTGCTGGGTAACGCGTTGACTCCGGGCCGCGGCTTCCGGAACGGACCCTTTGCCTCGGAGATCGAGTTGCGTGAAGTCGTCGACCTGGCCCAGCAGCGCGGCGTCGTCGCCGCCGACGAGCGCAAGATGATCGAGTCCGTCTTCGAACTTGGCGACACACCGGCCCGCGAAGTGATGGTGCCGCGCACCGAGATGATCTGGATCGAAAGCGACAAATCGGCACGCCAAGCGATCACGCTGGCGGTGCGCAGCGGCCACTCGCGGATTCCGGTGGTCGGAGAGAACGTCGACGACATCGTCGGCGTGGTCTATCTGAAAGACCTTGTCAAAGAGACCTATTACCCGACCAACGGGAGCCGCGACACCACCGTCGCGCACGTGATGCGCCCGGCAGTGTTCGTGCCGGACTCCAAGCCGCTGGACGCGCTGCTGCGGGAAATGCAGCGCGACCGCAACCACATGGCGCTGCTGGTCGACGAGTACGGCGCAATCGCCGGCCTGGTGACGATTGAGGACGTCCTCGAGGAAATCGTCGGCGAAATCGCCGACGAGTACGATGAAGCCGAGACGGCCCCAGTGGAAGACCTGGGCGACAACCGCTTTCGGGTATCGGCGCGGCTGCCGATCGAGGACCTCGGCGAGCTGTACGGCGTCGAGTTCGAGGAGGACCTCGACGTCGACACGGTCGGCGGTCTGCTGGCGCTGGAGCTGGGCCGGGTTCCGCTGCCCGGCGCCGAGGTGGTGTCCCACGGGTTGCGAATGCACGCCGAAGGTGGCCCAGACCATCGCGGGCGGCTGCGGATCGGTACGGTCTTGCTGAGCCGCGCGGACACCGACGGCCAGCATGGTAGGGAGACCAACGGCGATGGCTGAGCAGCTCGACAGCGAGGACGCCAAGCTGGTGACGCTGGCGCGGGCGGCGATGGCCCGCGTCGAAGCCGCCAGCGGCGCCGCGGTCCGCGATGTCGACGGCCGCACCTACGCCGGTGCGCCCGTGGGCTTGTCGGCGCTGCAGCTGACCGCGCTGCAGTCCGCCGTGGCCGCCGCAGTTTCCAGCGGCGCGACCGGGTTGGAGGCCGCCGTGCTGGTCGGTGGCTCCGCCGACGACGCCGGCATCGCCGCGGTGCGCGAACTGTCGCCGACGGCGGTGGTGATCGTCACCGACCGCGCCGGTGCCGTGGTGGCATGACCGCCGGACCCGATGACTGAATTCCATTCCGGCTTCGTATGTTTCGTCGGCCGGCCGAATACCGGCAAGTCGACGCTGATGAACAGGCTGGTCGGCTCGAAGGTGGCGATCACGTCGACCCGACCGCAGACCACCCGGCACACCATTCGCGGCATCGTGCACCGGGAGAACTTCCAGATCGTGCTGGTGGACACTCCCGGGCTGCATCGGCCCCGCACCTTGCTGGGCAAGCGGCTCAACGACCTGGTCCGCAATACCTACGCCGAAGTCGACGCCATCGGGCTGTGCATTCCCGCCGACGAGGCGATCGGCCCGGGGGACAGGTGGATTCTCGAGCAGATCCGCTCCGTTGCGCCGAAGACCACCCTCATCGTCGTCGTCACCAAGGTCGACAAGGTGCCCAGGGACAAGGTGGCCGCCCAACTGGCGGCGGTCGGCGAATTCGTCGGGTCCGGCACCGAGATCGTCCCGGTCTCCGCGGTGACCGGCGAGCAGGTCGATGTGTTAATCGACGTGCTGGCCGCCGGGCTTCCGCCCGGACCGGCGTACTACCCCGATGGCGAGCTGACCGACGAACCGGAAGAGGTTCTGATGGCGGAGTTCATCCGCGAGGCCGCTTTGGAGGGTTTGGGCGACGAGTTGCCGCATTCGTTGGCGGTGGTGATCGACGAAGTCACTCCCCGGGAAGGCCGCGACGACCTGATCGACGTGCACGCCCTGCTCTATGTCGAGCGCGAGA
>NZ_DASRBZ010000661.1:0-5340 GCF_035653355.1 Mycobacterium sp.
AGTCGACGGAGTTGTTGCCGATGGCATGTCCCGAGCAGAACCCGTTGCCGTTGGCCTTGACGACCAGGACCTTGACGTCGTAGTCGCGGTCCGCGTCGGCCAGGGCGGCGTCCATCTCCTCGACAAGTTTCTGGTCTTGCGCGTTGGCCTTTTCGGGCCAGTTCAGCGTGATGCGCGCGATGGCGCCTTGCTTTTCGTAGATGGTCCGCTCGCGAGTTTCCCTCAGATCCATGCCCTCTCCTCTGATTTGATCACGCCGATCTCCGCGCCGATGTCGTAGGTGACGCCCACTTCTGCCGTCCACTGAACGATGCCCGATGCACCGGCCTCGATCTCTTGTTCGGCCTTCTCGGTTGCGATGACGTAGATGGGCGCGCCTTCCTCGACCTGTTCGCCGTTTGCGACGAGCAGCTCGACGAGTTCGGCCTCGGACACCGCGACAGAGACCCGCGGGATGCGAATCACGAAGTCACCCACGCGCGCTCACCGACCGAAAGGTGCGCTGCGCCGCGGTGACGATCCGCGCCAGCGACGGGTACACCTGGGCCTCGAGCGCGGGGGTTGCCGGGTTAGGGACGAATCTGGCACCCACCCGTTCGATGGGTGCAGCGAGCTCACCGAACAGTTCTGATTGCAGGATGGCCGCGATCTCGGCGCCGGGGCCGCAGAACTGCACGGCGTCGTGTACGACCACGACCCGGCGGGTGCGGCGGGCGGACTCGCACATGGTCTCGACGTCGAGTGGTACCAGCGTGCGCAAGTCGACGACCTCGGCGCCGATGTCTTGCTCCTGCAAGGTCGCCGCCGCTGCGAGTGCGTCATGCACGCTGCGCCCGTAGCTGATCAGGGTCACGTCGGTGCCGGGCCGCTTGACCTCGGCGCGACCGAGCGGGATGGAAAATCCGGGATCGACAGGGACCGAACCGCGTTGGCTTTGCAGACGGATGGTTTCGACGAACAGGCACGGATCCTCGTCGAAGATCGCCGACGTCAGCAGGCCTTTGCCGTCCCGTGGAGTGGACGGCACGATCACCTTCATCCCGGGAATATGCATGAACCACGCCTCCAGGGTTTGGGAATGTGTTGCACCAGTGGCCAGTCCGCCGTAGACCTGGGTGCGCACCGTGATCGGGGCCGTCGTGCGTCCGCCGGTCATGAATCGCAGCTTGGCGGCGTTGTTGATCAACTGGTCGGCAGCGATCCCGATGAAATCCATGATCATGATCTCGGCCACCGGCAACAGGCCGTCGATCGCCGCACCGATCGCTGCCCCGACGATCGCGGCCTCCGAGATCGGCGTGTCTAGCACGCGGTCGCTGCCGTATTTCGTCGATAGCCCCGCCGTGGGGCCGGTCGCGCCGGGATCGGCGATGTCTTCACCCAGCAAGAACACTCGCTCATCGGCCTGCAGCGCCTGGTCCAGCGCGAGGTTCAGCGCCTCGCGCATCGTCATCTCTTTCTCGTCCATGCCCGGCTCGCTCATACCGGGAACCCGATCGGATCGGCGTACACGTCGCGCTCGAGATCCTCGACCGTGGCCGGCTCGGCGCTCATGACGCTCTGCAACGCCGCTTCGACGGTGTCGGCGACCTCGCGCTCGATCCGGTCGAGCTCGTCGTCGCCGCAGATGCCGGTTTCAGCGAGATGACCGCGGAACCGCGGCACGGGGTCGGCCGCCATCGCAGCCGCAAGCTGATCCTTGGGGATGTACGGCATCCGGTCACCGAAGTAGTGACCGCGGAAGCGAAACGTCACGCACTCCAGCAACGTCGGGCCGTCGCCGCGCCGAGCCCGGTCTAACGCGTCGTCGAGCGCCGACTTCACCGCGAGCGGATCGTTTCCGTCGACGCGGACGCCCGGGATGCCGTAGCCGGCGGCCCGATCCGCGATGCGCTCGAGCTTCATGGTGTGTTCGGTCGGCGTCATCTCGGCGTACCGGTTGTTCTGGCACAGCAGCACCATCGGCAGGTCCCACAGCGCGGCCATATTCGCCGCCTCGTGGAACGAACCGGTGTTGGTTGCGCCGTCACCGAAGCTGACTACGGTGACCCGGTCGAGTCCTTTGCGCTTGGCCGCCATCGCCAGCCCAACGCCCACCGGCACTCCGGCACCGACGATTCCGGTCGAGAGCATGACACCCTTGTCAGGCTTGGCGATGTGCATGGTGCCACCCTTGCCGCGGCCGGCGCCGACGGTGCGGCCCATCATCTCGCCGTAGATCTCTTCGAGCGGAACACCTTTGCCGATCAGATCGTGCAGCCCACGGTAGGTCGTCACCAGCTGGTCGTCGTCCCGTAGCGAGACACCGATCGCCGCGGCGACGGCCTCCTGTCCACGCGAAGGCCAGTACACGCACATGAACTCGCCGGTGCCGATGCCCTTGGACAGGCGGTCGTCAGCGGCCTTCATCAGCACCATCAATTCGTAGATGCGCCGTTGGGTGTCCGCAGGCACCGCCGCCGACGCCGCCGGTTCCATCACACCCCCGACCAGGGTTTGACTTTGAGGAAGCCACCCGCGTCCACGCGCAGTTGCTGGCCGGTGATGTAGCGGGCGGCGTCGCTGGCGAGAAACACCACCGCCTCGCTGATGTCCTCGGGTTCGACGTAGGGAATCGGCATCGCTTGGATCAGCGGGAACGACAGCTCCGCCTCTTCGCGGGTCGGCTGCTGCAGGTCGGGCCGGAAAGCCCGGTACATCGGCGGGCTGTGCAACATGTCGGTGTTGCAATTCGTCGGATGGATTGCGTTCATCCGGATGAACTTCGGCGCCAGTTGCAGCGCGAAATCGTTAACGTAATGTGCAACAACCTGTTTCGCGAAGGCATACCCCGCTCCGCCTGGGCCGCCGTCGATGCCGCTGGTGTTCATCGACGCCATGAACGCCGCTACGGATCCGGTCACGATGATCGACGCGCCGGCCCGCAGATGCTTGAGGCTGGCGTGCACGAGGTTAATCACGCCGACCAGGTCCACGTCGACGGCATCGGCGAAGGCCTGTGGTGGCAGTCCCGCCGTCAGTGGGCAGATGCCGGCATTGGCCACCACGATGTCCAGCCGGCCGAACTCGGCGACGCCACGATCGATCGCCTCGGACAGGGCCGCCCGGTCGCGAACGTCGGCGACCGCGGTCAGCGCACGCTGCCCTTCTTTCTCGACGAGCCTCGCCGTCTCGTCGAGATCCTCCGGCCGGGCCAGCGGATACTCGTTGGTTTCGATGTCGGCGCAGAGGTCTACAGCGATGATGTCGGCGCCCTCCGCGGCGAGCATCCGCGCATGCGAACGTCCCTGACCACGCGCGGCTCCACTGATCAGCGCCACCTTGCCCGTCACCCTGCCCATAGCCGGTCCCTCCTGAAGACTCTCACCAACGACTCAGGCGCCCAACGTCATTCGTGCTCACCCGACGACGCATCGGCGCAAGGTTTGAACCACTGCCTACCCAGTCCCTGTGCTCGCCGCACTAACCCGGCCGGAAACGGGGTCAAGGCGAACCTTCGACTTCATCGCATCTCTTCCACGAAGCCGCGCCGCGGCAGTACCGTCTGAGGGATACTTATAGTATCTAGAATACTTAAAATAGAGAAGACACCGACGGCAATGTGCGGGTTCGGAGATTTCTTTTCGGAATGGCCCTTGCATTCACCAGCGATTCGAGCTGAGCGGAGGATGGTCAGAAATGTCAGGCGTACTCAGTGGCGTCCGAGTCGTTGAGCTGGCGTCGTGGACCTATGTGCCGGCCGCTGGTGTGGCGCTGGCGGACTGGGGTGCCGACGTCGTCAAGGTCGAGAGCGTCGCCAGCGGCGACCCGGGCCGAGCACTCGTCATCGGGGGATTCACCCGGCAAGCCGCCCGTGCCGATACTGACTTCATTCTTGAGCTGAGCAACCGCGGCAAACGCAGCATCGCATTGGATCTCAAGACCGATACCGGTCGCGAGATCTTCGGCCGGCTCCTGGCACAAGCCGACGTGCTGCTCACCAACTGGCTACCCGCAGCGTTGCAACGGGCCCGCCTGACGGTCGAGGACATCCGCGGCTTCAACCCGAACATCATCATCGCCCGCGGAACGGGATTGGGTGTGCGCGGGCCCGACCGTGACCGGGGCGGATTCGATGCTGCCACCTACCTGGCTCGTGGCGGAGTCGCCTACACGCTCACACCGTTTGGAACCGAGCACCCCGCCGTTCAGGGCCCGGCCTTCGGCGACCTGCAGGCCGGAATCACGTTGGCCGGTGGCATCTGCGGTGCACTGTTTCATCGGGAACGCACCGGCGAGCCGACGATCGTGGACTCCTCGCTGTTGGCGCAGGCGATGTGGAGCATTGCGCCCTCGATTTCGGTCGCCGACCTGTTCGACATCGACGGAATCCCCGGCGCACCACCCGGATTGGCAATAAACCCGCTCGTCAACAGATACAAAACCAAGGACGGCCGCTGGATCCAGTTGGTGTTTCTTCAGCCTGACAAGTTCTGGGCCGGCTTCTGCGAGCGGATAGGCCTGCCCGAACTGGCCACTGACGAGCGCTTCGTACCGTCGTCGAACCTGGTGGCCAACACAGCTGCGGCGACAGAGCTGATAGCTGCCAAATTCGCCGAATACGACCTCGACCACTGGCGCTGGGCGCTGGCCGACGAACCGGGAGTGTGGGCCCCGCTGGCCACTCCGCGCGAGGTGCTCAATGACCCGCAGGCCAAACCGAACGGCTATCTGGTCACCAACAGGGACGACCAAGGTGTCGACTACGAAATCGTTGCCGCCCCAGTTCAATTCGATGAAATACCGCCGCCGCCTGCCCGGGCGCCCGAGCACGGTCAGCACACCGAGGAAATACTGCTCGAGCTCGGCTATGACTGGGACGACATCGTCAAGGCCAAGGACAGCGGCGCAACTCTCTAGAGTCAGGTGGATTTGCCGTGCCGAACCTGCTTGAACGGCACGCCGCGATCAGCGGCGTATTCCCGTGGGAAGCCCAGCACCCGTTCCCCGATCACATTGCGGGCCATCTCCGTGGTGCCGCCACCTATGGCGACTGTCTGCCGTGACAGATAGCGCAGCCCGTGCTCCAAACCTTCCCCCTCTCCGCTGACTACACCGGCCTTACCCGCAATCGCCAGCGCGGTGTCCATGTCCAAAGTCACGGTGTCGGAGTGGAAGAGCCGGATCAAGGTGCCGGCTGCCGGCGGCAGCGTGCCCTCGAGGACGCTGCGGTACACATGCTCGGCAAGCTGGTCGCTGACCACGCGGTGCACCAGCACTCGGCCGGCCATCTCTCGCACGCGTTCGTTGTCGCCCTGTCCCGTGTTGGTGGCCAGGACGACGAAATCCACCGGTGTCGAG
>NZ_DASRBZ010000662.1:0-2456 GCF_035653355.1 Mycobacterium sp.
ACCGATATGGGCAAGCAAGTGATCGGCGACGGTCGTTGCTGGCAGTAGTGTTCCGGCGCGGATGTCGACGGCGTAACCGTTTAACCCATCGCGGGCAGCCCGCCAGTGTGCTACGCGCAGCAGTTCCGGGTCTGGGGTTGGGCAGGGTTCTCCGGCGGCGATGTCGGCGAGGGCGGTATCGACCAGCGCGCGGATGACGGCCGCGAGGAACACGGTTTCGGTCGTGGTGGTTGCGGCGTCGCTGACCCGAACTTCGAGCGTGGGAACGTGAGTGGAGACCCGAACGTCCCAGTAGAGGCCGCGACGGTCGATGATCGCGCCGGTATCACAGAGTTGACCAACTATGTCGTCGAAATGGTGTGGTGAGTGAAACAGCGGGGGTGGGCCGGCGACGGGCCAACGAGCCCAGGTGATGGTGCGCCAGCTGGCATAGCCAGTGTCTCGCCCCGCCCAGAACGGTGAGTTGGCCCCGATGGCTACCAGGACTGACAGCCACGGCCGCAGGTGGTTGCTTACCTGCAGAGCTAACGCCCGATCGTCGATTCCGACGTGGACATGGCAGGCGCAGACGCTTTGTTCGTCGTCGAGGGCCCGGAAGGTCTCGACACTGGCGGCATAGCGTGCGCCGGTGGTGATGGGCGGCGGAACCATCGCACCCAGCACGGGGGTGCCTGAGGAGATCACCCGCAGGTCGTGGTGGGCCGCGGCGAGCGCGACGGTGCGCCGCATCGAGCGCACCTGCTCGGCGAGCTCAGCCATCGTGTGGTGGGGATCAGAACGTGCCTCCAGTTGGAAACGCGTGATCTCGGTACCGATCCGGTCCCCGAGTTCCAGGGCCGCCTTGGCAATCACCATGTCTGCGCCCGGGTGGACCGCCCGCGTCCGCGGCTCGATGAGAAGGTATTCCTCTTCCACACCGACGGTGAGTCGAGTGTCACCTGTCATGGCGATTATCTGCCGCTTTGGCAAGGCTTGAGTTGGTGTAGGCCCAGTTGCGGTGTGGTGGTGAGGTAGAGACCTTCGACGGCTCGGTCGGGTGATGTGGGCAGCGGGGCCATGTGGCTAGTGCCGTGACCACCCAGGCCGTAAGGATGGTGTCCTTCGACGGGGCGTTGGAGCGCGTCGTACACGGCGTCGACGGTGTGGTCATTGGTGTCGTGCAAGTCTTCCAAACCCGTCACGATGTTAAGAAACGACTCGTGTAGGCGCAGCCGACTCTGGTCACGACGGCTAAGAGTCTGGGCACAGCGGAAGTAGGAGTCGCGGCCGTCGTGGATGCGGTAAAAGGCGGTGACCAGGACCAAGAGGCGTTCGTAGGCGTGGCGGTAGGCGGTGTCGTAAAACCGTTGGGCGGCGGCTTCTAAGACTTCACCCCGACGCGTACTGCCGATGCTTGCCGCGGCCAGCAATCCGCTGAACATGGCCAAGTGCACCCCGGTAGACAGCAAAGGATCGAGGAAGCAGGCAGCGTCACCCGCCAGGAAGTACGCCGGGCCACAGAAGATGTCAGACACATAGGAATAGTCGGTTTCCACTTTGAGGTCGGTGACAAGGGCGGCATCCCGCAGCATTTCCGACAACAGCTCACATGAGGGGATGGCGTGATGATACAAAGCCTCAACGGACCCCGTTGTGCGCTTGCCTTCAGCGAAAGAGCGTTTATCGGTCACCAGGCCGACGCTGAGTGTGTCGTCGTGAAGCGGGATCGCCCAAAACCACCCCTGTTCGGGGTGGGAAAACACGCCAATAGCGCCTTCGGGGGCCTCGGCGAGCGGATACATACCACGCCAATAGCCCCAGACCGCCACATTGCGGAAGACGTCATGGACGCGCCGGCTGCCGAACTGGCGGGCCAACACACCGCTGCGCCCGGAAGCGTCGATCAGATAGTCGAAAGCAATCTCGCCGTGATCCCCGCCTGAGGACCAAGATGCGCTGGCGGCACGGTCGTCGTGAAAACCGATTCTTTGGACGGAGGTATTCTGGCACACTTGCACGCCTTGGTCACCGGCATGCTCAAGCAGCAGCTGGTCGAACTCCGAACGCACTACCTGCAAGCTGTAGTTCGCGGGTCGGCTGGGGTCGTCAAACCGAAGCGGCCATTCCTGCCCGCCCCACCCGTAGAAGGCGCCCATCTTACGTACAAAACCGTGCTTCTCAATAGTGGATCGCGCGCCGAGCAGATCCAACACCGGAAGCAGCGACGGTAACAACGATTCCCCGATATGATAGCGGGGGAAATGAGTTTTCTCTAGCAGTGTCACGTCAACTCCTTGGCGCGCCAGGAGAGTGGCGGCAGTCGAGCCGGCCGGACCACCACCGATCACCAGCACCTCGGCCCATTTGCGCATACGCCTCCACGACCCTTCCTGTAGATGCTGATACCAGGCACTACTAAACAATTTTACGGCGAGAATCACATTGGGCCCATCGCAGGATCATGCTTGCACGGAAAC
>NZ_DASRBZ010000663.1:0-7322 GCF_035653355.1 Mycobacterium sp.
TCGCCTACCTGATCACCGTCAACGACGACTACCGTGTGCGCGCGGTGGAAATCGAGCCGGCTTTCGATGGGCGGGCGTTCGACATCGGCCCGGTCGGCGGGCACACTCGCGCCAACCTCTCGCGGCACGGCACCGCCACCCTGGTATGGCCGCCACGCGACCCCGGCGAGTACTCGCTGATCGTCGACGCCGACACCGAAAAGCCCGTCGACCCGGAAGCAACCGAACCCGTGAAGATGGTGCCCACGCGCGCACTCCTGCACCGGCCTGCCGTGGGCGACTCCCCGACCTGTCAGCGCGGACACACCTACGACTGCGTGATCTTCAAAGCATCATCATCGGCGACGGCGTAACGAAAAAGCCCGGCCCCCAAAGGGACCGGGCTTTTCCGATACGGACTCAGAAGTCCATGTCGCCCATACCGCCGGCACCGGGAGCAGCTGCCTTCTCCTTCTCCGGCTTGTCGGCGACGACGGCCTCCGTCGTCAGGAACAGCCCCGCGATCGACGCCGCGTTCTGCAGCGCCGACCGGGTGACCTTGACCGGGTCGGCGACGCCGGCGCCAAGCAGGTCCTCGTACTCACCGGTCTGCGCGTTGAGACCGTGACCGGCCGGCAGGTTGCGCACCTTCTCGGCGACAACCCCGGGCTCCAGACCTGAGTTGAACGCGATCTGCTTCAGCGGAGCCTCCAACGCCACCTTGACGATGTTGGCACCGGTCGCCTCGTCGCCCTCGAGCTTGAGCTCGTCGAGCGTCGGGGCCGCCTGCAGCAGCGTCACTCCACCACCGGCGACGATGCCCTCCTCGACCGCGGCCTTGGCGTTGCGCACCGCGTCCTCGATGCGGTGCTTACGCTCCTTGAGCTCGACCTCGGTGGCGGCACCTGCCTTGATCACCGCAACACCACCGGCCAGCTTCGCCAGCCGCTCCTGCAGTTTCTCGCGGTCGTAGTCGGAGTCGCTGTTCTCGATCTCGGTGCGGATCTGGGCCACCCGACCGGCGATGGCGTCGGAGTCACCGGCACCCTCGACGATCGTGGTCTCGTCCTTGGTCACGACGACCTTGCGGGCCCGGCCGAGCAGCGACAGGTCGGCGTTCTCCAGCGTGAGGCCAACCTCTTCGCTGATGACCTGGCCACCGGTGAGGATCGCCATGTCCTGCAGCATCGCCTTGCGGCGGTCACCGAAGCCGGGGGCCTTGACCGCCACCGACTTGAAGGTGCCGCGGATCTTGTTGACGACCAGGGTGCTCAAAGCCTCACCCTCGACGTCCTCGGCGATGATCAGCAGCGGCTTGCCGGACTGAATGACCTTCTCCAGCAACGGAAGCAGGTCCTTGATGGCCGACACCTTGGAGCTGACGAGCAGGATGTACGGGTCTTCGAGGACCGCTTCCTGACGCTCGGCGTCGGTGACGAAGTAGCCGGAGATGTAGCCCTTGTCGAAGCGCATACCCTCGGTGAGCTCGAGCTGCAGGCCGAAGGTGTTGGACTCCTCGACGGTGATGACGCCCTCGTTGCCGACCTTGTCCATCGCCTCGGCGATCAGGTCACCGATCGACTGGTCGCCGGCGGAGATGGCCGCGGTGGCAGCGATCTGCTCCTTGGTCTCGACCTCCTTGGCGGTCTTCAGCAGCGTCTCGGTGACTTTCTCGACGGCCTTCTCGATGCCGCGCTTGAGGCTGAGCGGGTTAGCGCCCGCCGCGACGTTGCGCAGCCCCTCGTGCACGAGCGCCTGCGCGAGCACGGTGGCTGTGGTCGTGCCGTCACCGGCCACGTCGTCGGTCTTCTTGGCGACCTCTTTGACCAGCTCGGCGCCGATCTTCTCGTAGGGGTCCTCCAGCTCGATCTCCTTGGCGATGGACACACCATCGTTGGTGATCGTGGGAGCGCCCCACTTCTTCTCCAGGACGACGTTGCGGCCCTTGGGACCCAACGTCACCTTTACCGCGTCGGCGAGGGCGTTGAGCCCCCGCTCGAGGCCCCGGCGGGCCTCCTCGTCGTACGCAATTATCTTGGCCATTGCGAAGTGATTCCTCCGGATCGGGGATGACACGTCCTGGCCGGGTGCAGTGCCCGCGACGGACGACCCAGCTGAGCTCGGTCTCACCGTCCCGACCTAGCACTCACCGGTCGCGAGTGCCAAGTCATTCTTAGCACTCGCCCCTGTCGAGTGCAAGAACGCCCGGCGACCGATGCGGCCCGGCGCAGCGGGGTGAGGAGGAGCCGGGTAATCAGGAAGCCACAACCCGCTACGGCGCTGCCCGCAACCCATCAACGACGACGTCGGTTACCCGCTCGGCCAACGCGGAGTTGTACGCCTCCATCGCCTGGCACCCGACGAGGATCGCCTTCACTTCTGCGACGCCGATGTCGCGCCGCGCGGTGCCGGCTTTCTGCGCGGCGCGCAGCAACTCGCCGAGCACGGCCAGGAAAGCTTCCTCGGCGTGCGGCGCAGCGCGTGCGATGTCGATGCCGAATCCGGCGAGCGCCTCGACCAGCCCACGGTCCGTCGCGCCCCACTGCAAGACGATCGAGCGCACGAAAGTGAAGAGCGCTTCACCCGGCTCCCCGGATTTCAGCAGCGCATACCCGTCGTCGACAATCCGCTGCATCCGGTTTTCGATGATCGCCGCAAACAGCGCCTCCTTCGTCGGGAAATGCCGGTAGACGGTGCCGGCGCCGACTCCGGCGCGTCGGGCGATCTCGTCGATCGGCACCGACAAGCCGTCGGCCGCAAAGGTTTCGTAAGCGACTGCCAGCACACGCGCACGGTTGCGGGCCGCGTCGGCGCGTAGCGGCCGGATGGGTTGAGCCATGTCACATCACCTACCGATTGACAAACCGGGGCGTACGTTCCGTATAGTGGGCTAAAGCGGAGCGCTCGCTCCGGTTTACTTCATTCTAGTGAGGAGCTTCCCATGGCCAAGTGGACCGCCGCTGACATTCCTGACCAGACCGGCCGTGTCGCCGTCATCACCGGAGCCAACACCGGCCTGGGCTACGAAACCGCGATGGCGCTCGCCGCGCATGGTGCTCACGTCGTTCTCGCGGTGCGCAACCTCGACAAGGGCAAGGAAGCGGCCGATCTCATCGCCAAGCGCAACCCAGACGCCACTGTCATGCTGCAAGAGCTCGATCTGACGTCGCTGGACTCCATCCGAGCCGCCGCCGACCAACTGCGCACCGAGCACGACCACATCGACCTGCTGATCAACAACGCGGGCGTGATGTGGACGCCGAAGCAGCTCACCAAAGACGGGTTCGAGCTGCAGTTCGGCACCAACCATCTGGGCCACTTCGCGCTCACCGGCCTGCTGCTGGACCGGCTCCTGCCGATCGCCGGTTCGCGGGTCGTCACGGTCAGCAGCCTCGGACACCGCATCCGGGCGGGCATTCACTTCGACGATCTGCAGTGGGAACGCCGCTACAGCCGGGTCGGGGCCTACGGGCAGTCCAAGCTCGCCAACCTGCTGTTCACTTACGAGCTGCAGCGACGACTTGCGCCGCGCGGAACGGCGATCGCCGTGGCCGCCCACCCCGGCGGCTCCCGCACCGAGCTCACCCGCAACCTGCCTCCGGTGGCCGCGCGGGTCACGTCCGTGATCGAACCGCTCTTCCAGGACGCCGCAATGGGCGCGCTGCCGACGCTGCGCGCCGCCACCGATCCCGGTGTGCTGGGCGGGCAGTACTACGGTCCCGACGGCTTCGGCGAACAACGCGGCTACCCGAAGGTGGTGGCATCCAGTGACCAGTCCCATGACGTCGAACTGCAAAAGCGGCTGTGGGCGGTGTCCGAGGAGCTCACGGGTGTGGTGTATCCCGTCGGCTGATCCGGCAGACTGAAGCGATGTCGCTTGTCGTGCCGCCCTATCCAGAACCCCGCTACCTCGACGACGAGCCGGAAGTCAGCGCCTGGCTCAAACGCGCCGACGAGCCGCCGGACTACGAGACCCCCGGCGTCAAATACCACTACCTGGCCAACCAACAGGCCACCGCCGGCGACTACGGCCTCTACCGCGTCGACATCGCCCCCGCCGCCGGTGGCCCAGGCCCGCATTTCCACCGCGCCATCTCCGAGGCCTTCTTCGTCCTGTCCGGGACGATGAAGCTCTACGACGGCAACGACTGGGTCGACGGCCACCAAGGCGACTTCCTTTATGTACCGCCCGGCGGCATTCACGGCTTCCGCAACGAGGCCGACGACCCGGCGTCGATCTTGATGCTGTTCGCGCCGGGCGCTCCGCGGGAGGCCTACTTCGAGGGCTTCGCGGCATTGGCCGATATGACGGACGAGGAACGCCGGGAGTGGTTCATCCGCCACGACAACTTCTGGGTCCAGTAGGCACAACGCAATCTTGATGCTGTTCGCTCGGCGCATCCCGTGGCACCCGCTTGAGGACTGCGTGATCGACGGCCGCGGTTGACGCGGCACTAGCGTCGCGGGCGGCGTGTCCGCTATGACAACCGCGTCGGCCAGCCGCTTTCTGCAAAGATGCACAGCCCGATGTCCTTGCCCTACACTGCATCTCGATCAGAGGGGGGTTTCGGGTGCGGGCAACCGATGCGCCCAGCACCCGAGCATTACGGGGCTGGCAGCGGCGGGCGTTGGTGCGGTATCTGACCGCGAAACCTCGCGACTTTCTACTGGTCGCCACCCCCGGTGCAGGTAAGACCGCGTTTGCTCTGCGCATCGCCGCAGAACTACTGGCCGACCGCAGCATCGATGCAATCACGGTGGTGGTGCCCACCGAACACCTCAAGACACAGTGGGCGCTGGCGGCGGCCGCCGACGGGCTCGCGCTAGATCCGCGGTTCAGCAACGCCGCCGCGCACACCTCCACGGAATACCACGGCATCGTCGTCACCTACGCCCAAGTCGCCAGTCACCCGCCCCGCCACCGGGTGCGCACCGAGAGCAGGCGCACCCTGGTGATCTTCGACGAGATCCACCACGGCGGCGACGCCAAAAGCTGGGGCGACGCCATCCAGGAGGCGTTCGGCGACGCCACCCGGCGGCTGGCGTTGACCGGCACACCGTTTCGCAGCGACGACGCCGCTATCCCGTTCGTCAACTACGCGCCCGACGGCGACGGGTTGCTGCGGTCAGTGGCGGATCACACCTATGGCTATGCCGAGGCGCTGGCCGACGGCGTGGTCCGCCCGGTGGTGTTTCTGGCCTACTCCGGGGAGGCCCGGTGGCGAAACAGCGCAGGCGAAGAGCAGGCGGCGCGGCTCGGGGAGCCACTGAGCGCCGAGCACACCGCCCAGGCATGGCGGACCGCGCTCGACCCGGCCGGTGAGTGGATGTCGGCGGTCATCTCCGCCGCCGATACCCGGCTGCGGCAGTTACGTGACGGCGGCGTTCCCGACGCTGGCGGCATGGTGATCGCCACCGATCACAAGACCGCGCGCGCCTACGCCGGATTGCTGACCACGATCACCGGCGAGGCGCCGACGGTTGCGCTGTCCGACGACCCGAAATCCTCCGAGCGCATCTCGCAGTTCGCTGCGGGCACCAGCCGCTGGCTGGTCGCGGTGCGCATGGTGTCGGAGGGAGTCGACGTGCCGCGGCTGGCGGTCGGCGTCTACGCCACCAGCGCGTCGACACCGCTGTTCTTCGCGCAAGCCATCGGCCGGTTCGTGCGCTCTCGCCGCTCAGGCGAAACCGCGAGCATCTTCCTGCCCTCGGTGCCGCCGCTGCTGCGGTTGGCCAGCGAGCTGGAGGCACAACGCGACCACGTTCTCGGCAAGCCACACCGCGAAACACTCGGCGACGAGCTGACCTCCGCCAACCGCCGCCAATCCGAGCCGTCCGATACCGACAACGGGTTTACTTCGCTGGGCGCCGACGCCGAGCTGGACCAGGTCATCTTCGACGGCGCGTCGTTCGGTACCGCAACCCCGGCAGGCAGCGACGAGGAGGCAGACTACTTGGGCATCCCCGGCCTGCTAGACGCCGAGCAGATGCGAGACCTCTTGCGGCGCCGCCAAGAACAGCAGCTCGCTCGGGCTACGGCGAGCGGTGCCAGCGCGTCCGAGCCGGTTGCGCAACACCGGCGGCTGCACGAATTGCGCCGCGAGCTCAACCAGCAAGTCGCGCTGGCGCACCACCGCACCGGCAAGCCGCACGGCTGGATCCACAACGAGCTGCGCCGGCTCTGCGGTGGACCGCCGGTGGCCGCAGCGACCAGCGATCAGCTGAAGGCGCGCATCGAAGCGGCACGGCAGCTGACCGCTTGAGCCGGTTCTGCCGTGCCCGCTGCTTGGCGCCGGGCGGTCGGTATCGTTTTGCGCCATGGGCGCAGGAGGCAAATGGTCCGCCGCTGACGTGCCGGACCAGAGCGGCCGCGTCGCCATCGTCACCGGCGCCAACACCGGAATCGGCTACCACACCGCCGCAGTGCTCGCCCAGCGCGGCGCACACGTCGTGCTCGCGGTGCGCGATCTGGAGAAGGGCAACGTCGCGCTGGCGAGAATCGTCGCTGCCAGTCCTGGCGCCGACGTCACGCTGCAAGAACTCGACTTGAGCTCGCTGGACTCGGTGCGCGCCGCCGCCGAAGCACTGCGCCGTGCCTACCCGCGCATCGATCTGCTGATCAACAACGCCGGCGTCATGTACACGCCCAAGCAGCTCACCCGCGACGGGTTCGAGCTGCAGTTCGGCACCAACCATCTGGGCCACTTCGCGCTGACCGGACTGGTGCTGGACCACCTGCTGAAAGTCCGCGGGTCACGGGTGGTGACCGTGAGCAGCAACGGGCACCGGTTTCGCGCGTCGATCCACTTCGACGATCTGAACTGGGAGCGCCGCTATGACCGGATCGCCGCGTATGGGCAGTCCAAGCTGGCCAATCTGCTGTTCACGTACGAACTGCAGCGGCGGCTGGCCGCGAAGAACGCGCCCACGATCGCCGTGGCCGCGCATCCCGGCAGCTCCAGCACCGAGCTCACCCGTAACCTGCCCATCGTGCTGAAACCCGCCGTCGCCGTGTTCGGGCCGCTGGTGTTCCAGAGCGCAGCGATGGGCGCCCTGCCGACGCTGCGGGCGGCCACCGACCCCGACGTCCAGGGCGGCCAGTATTACGGCCCGGACGGTTTCGCTCAGCAGCGTGGATATCCCAAGCTCGTGGAGTCCAGCGGCCAATCCCACGACGAAGAGCTGCAGCGCAGACTGTGGGCCGTGTCCGAAGAGCTCACCGGCCTCAGCTTCCCGGTCTGATGCGGTCCGTCGAAGAACATCAGCGCGTCGTCGCCGATCTCATTACCGCCCGGACCGCCACCAGCACCGGGCTCGCCGACGCCCAAGGCCTGGCACTGGCC
>NZ_DASRBZ010000664.1:0-5955 GCF_035653355.1 Mycobacterium sp.
TCCAGGTCAGCAAGGACCCCGTCGGGCACAAGGGCGCCCGGCTGACCACCCAGGTGTCGCTGGCGGGCCGCTACCTCGTTTACGTTCCCGGCGCGTCGTCGACCGGGATCAGCCGCAAGCTGCCCGACACCGAACGTCAGCGGCTGAAGGAAATCTTGCGCCAGGTGGTGCCGCCCGACGCCGGGGTGATCATCCGCACGGCCTCGGAAGGCGTCAAAGAAGACGACATCCGCGCCGACGTGAACCGGCTGCAGGAGCGGTGGGCTCAAATCGAGGCCAAGGCCGCAGAGATCAAGGAAAAGTCGGCCGGGGCAGCGGTTGCGCTCTACGAAGAACCCGACGTGCTGGTCAAGGTTATCCGCGACTTGTTCAACGAGGACTTCGCCGAACTCATCGTCTCCGGCGACGAGGCCTGGAACACGATCAACGAGTACGTGAATTCCGTTGCGCCCGAACTTCTTCCCAAGCTGACCAAGTACGAGTCGCCAAGCAACGACGGGCCGGACGTCTTCGCGGTGCACCGCATCGACGAGCAACTGGCCAAGGCGATGGACCGCAAGGTGTGGCTGCCGTCGGGCGGCACGCTGGTGATCGACCGCACCGAGGCAATGACGGTCATCGACGTCAACACCGGCAAGTTCACCGGATCCGGCGGCAACCTCGAGCAGACGGTCACCAAGAACAACCTCGAGGCGGCCGAGGAAATCGTGCGCCAGCTAAGGCTGCGCGACATCGGCGGCATCGTGGTGATCGACTTCATCGACATGGTGCTGGAGTCCAACCGTGACCTGGTGCTGCGGCGGCTGACCGAGGCGCTGGCCCGCGACCGCACCCGCCACCAAGTATCCGAAGTGACGTCCCTGGGCCTGGTGCAGCTGACCCGCAAGCGGCTGGGCACCGGTCTGATCGAGGCGTTCTCGACGCCGTGCCCGCACTGCGGCGGGCGCGGGCTCATGCTGCACGCCGATCCCGTCGATTCGTCGCAGGCGACCGGTCGCAAATCCGAATCGGGCAGCCGTCGCAGCAGGCGGTCGCGCAAGAGCCGGGCCGACGAATCGTTGGTGACCAAGCTGCCCGAGCACGCGCCCGGCGAGCATCCGATGTTCAAGGCGATGGCTGCTGCCAACGGCCGCCAGGACGGTGAACCCGGCGAGTCCGAGGACGAGCTTGTGCACGCGGCCGTCGACAGCGAGGCGGAGGAGGAATCCGAGGCACAGACCGCACAACAGGTCGCCCGCGAGGTCGCTGAGGAAGATCTGCTCGACACCGACGAAGACGACTTCGAAGACACCGACGAAGATGACACCGACGAAGAGGACGAGGTCGAGCTCGACGAAGAGGAAGACCTCGGTGAAGAGGACGATCTCGACATCGACGAGGACCTCGAGGTGGTCGACGGCTCCGATGAGGACGACGAAGACTCCGAGGACGCCCTCGACGAGGAGGATTCAGCGGGTGACTCCAGTGAGGAGCCCTCAAATCAGGGCGGCGGTGAGCCCCCGGTTCCCACCGTCACGCCGTCCCCGGCTCCACGTCGGCGGCGCGCCGCGGCACGCCCGGCCGGCCCGCCGATCCACGGCGACTAGCGGTCGCCGCCGTTGGCCCCGGCGGTTTGACCCTGTAGTCGCTGGTCACGTACCCTTGATCAGTTGTCGTCAGGCCCTGCCTGACGCTCCCCAGACCCGCTGCGCGCACCCCTTGGTAGCGCGCGCTCCGAAGAAGAGGTAGAGACCCACGATGGCGACCTACGCAATCGTCAAAACCGGCGGCAAGCAGTACAAGGTCGCCGAGGGAGACGTGCTCAAGGTGGAAAAGCTCGACTCTGAGCCCGGCGCGAAGGTCACGCTGCCCGTGGCCCTGGTGGTGGACGGCGCCTCGGTCACCACCGATGCCGCGGCGCTGGCCAAGATCGCCGTGACCGGCGAGGTGCTCGAGCACACCAAGGGCCCCAAGATCCGTATCCACAAGTTCAAGAACAAGACCGGCTACCACAAGCGTCAGGGTCACCGTCAGCAGCTGACCGTGTTGCGGGTCACCGGAATCAAGTAACGGAGGCGACAGACATGGCACACAAGAAGGGTGCGTCCAGCTCGCGCAACGGCCGTGATTCCGCTGCCCAGCGGCTCGGCGTCAAGCGGTTCGGCGGCCAGGTCGTCAAGGCTGGTGAAATCCTCGTGCGCCAGCGCGGCACCAAATTCCACCCCGGCGTCAACGTCGGCCGTGGCGGCGACGACACGCTGTTCGCCAAGTCGGCCGGAGCAGTGCAGTTCGGCGTCAAGCGCGGACGCAAGACCGTCAGCATCGTCCCGGCCGGCACCACGGCCGGCTGAGCCGCGCGAATGTAACGCAGCGGCGGAATAGCAGGCCGTTTTCCGCCCTGACGTTACGTTCGAAGGAGTGACCCCCGATGCCCCGGTTTGTCGACCGCGTCGTCATCCACGCGCGGGCGGGTTCCGGCGGTAACGGCTGCGCCTCGATCCACCGCGAGAAATTCAAGCCGCTCGGCGGCCCCGACGGCGGCAACGGCGGCCGCGGCGGCAGCGTCATTCTCGTGGTCGACCCGCAGGTGCACACCCTGCTGGACTTTCATTTCCGCCCGCACATCGTCGCCCCATCGGGCAAGCCGGGCATGGGCGGGCACCGCGACGGAGCCGCCGGCGCCGACCTGGAAGTCAAGGTGCCCGACGGCACCGTGGTCCTCGACGAGAACGGGCGCCTGCTGGCCGACCTGGTCGGGGCCGGGACACGATTCGAAGCCGCGGCCGGCGGTCGCGGCGGCCTGGGCAACGCCGCGCTGGCCTCCCGAGCCCGCAAGGCTCCTGGCTTTGCGTTGCTGGGCGAAAAGGGACAAGCCCGCGACCTGACGCTGGAGCTGAAAACCGTCGCCGACGTCGGTTTGATCGGTTTCCCCTCGGCGGGCAAATCCTCGCTCGTATCGGCGATTTCGGCGGCCAAACCCAAGATCGCCGACTACCCGTTCACCACCTTGGTGCCCAACCTCGGCGTGGTCTCGGCGGGGGACACCACCTTCACCGTCGCCGACGTACCCGGCCTGATCCCCGGCGCGTCACAGGGCCGCGGCTTGGGCTTGGACTTCCTGCGGCACATCGAGCGGTGCGCAGTGCTGGTACACGTCGTCGACTGCGCCACTCTAGAGCCGGGCCGCGACCCGGTCTCCGACATCGATGCGCTGGAAGCCGAACTGGCGGCATATACGCCCACATTGCGTGGGGATGCGGCGCTCAGCGACCTCGCCGAGCGGCCGCGAGCGGTGGTGCTCAACAAAATCGACGTCCCTGAAGCCCGCGAACTTGCCGAGTTCGTCCGCGACGACATTGCCGAGCGCGGCTGGTCGGTGTTCGCCGTGTCGACCGCCAGCCGAGAAGGCTTGCAGCCCTTGGTCTTTGCGCTCGCTCATATGGTGGCGACGTATCACGCCGCACAGCCGGAGCCCACGCTGCGTCGTCCGGTGATCCGCCCGGTACCCGTCGACGACAGCGGCTTCACGGTGGAACCGGACGGCCACGGCGGTTTCGTGGTCCACGGATCGCGGCCGGAACGCTGGGTCGACCAGACCGACTTCGACAACGACGAAGCGGTCGGTTACCTCGGCGACCGCCTGGCGCGCCTCGGCGTTGAAGAGGAGCTGCTGCGGCTGGGCGCCCAACCCGGCTGCGCGGTCACCATCGGTGACGTGACCTTCGACTGGGAGCCGCAAACGCCCGCCGGTGTCCCCGTGACAATGTCGGGCCGGGGCACCGACCCGCGCCTGGAACACACCGAGCGCGTCGGCGCCGCCGAACGTAAAGCAGCCCGCCGCCGGCGCCGGGAACGTGGTGAGAATTCATGACCAGCCCGCACCGGGAAGCCATCCGCTTCGCGCGGCGCGTCGTTGTCAAAGTCGGCACCACCGCACTGACCACCCCCTCCGGCATGTTCGACGCCGGCAGGCTGGCCGAGCTCGCCGACGCGATCGAGGCCCGCATGAAGGCGGGCTCCGACGTCGTCATCGTCTCCTCCGGGGCCATCGCCGCCGGCATCGAGCCGCTCGGATTAACCAGGCGCCCAGCGGATCTGGCGACAAAGCAGGCAGCGGCCAGCGTCGGGCAGGTCGCGCTGGTGAACTCGTGGAGTACCGCGTTCGCTCGCTACGGCCGCACCGTGGGCCAGGTGCTGCTGACCGCGCACGACATTTCGATGCGCGTCTCACACACCAACGCGCAGCGCACACTGGACCGGCTGCGCGCCTTGCACGCGGTGCCGATCGTCAACGAGAACGACACCGTGGCCACCAACGAGATTCGGTTCGGCGACAACGACCGGCTTTCGGCGCTGGTGGCGCACCTGGTGGGCGCCGACGCCCTGGTGCTGCTGTCGGATATCGACGGCCTCTACGACACCGATCCGCGCAAAGCAGCCGAGGCGCGCTTCATTTCGGAGGTGTCCGGCCCGGCCGATCTCGAGGGCGTGATCGCCGGGCGCGGCGGGCACTTGGGTACCGGCGGAATGGCGTCGAAGGTGTCGTCAGCGCTGCTGGCCGCCGACGCGGGGGTGCCGGTGTTGCTGGCTGCTGCTGCCGACGCCGCCACTGCCCTGACCGATGCATCAGTGGGTACGGTGTTCGCCGCCCGGCCTGCCCGGATGTCGGCGCGCCGGTTCTGGGTGCGCTACGCCGCCGAAGCCGCGGGCTCGCTGACCCTCGACGAGGGAGCGGTGCGCGCGGTGCTGCGGCACCGCCGGTCACTGTTGCCCGCCGGGATCACCGCGTTATCGGGCCGGTTCCACGGAGGTGACGTCGTCGAACTGCGCGGGCCCGACGCTGCTGTAGTGGCCCGCGGTGTGGTCGCCTACGACGCGGTAGAACTGGCCACCATGATGGGCCGGTCGACGTCGGAGCTGCCCGCCGAACTGCGGCGGCCCGCTGTGCACGCCGACGATCTGGTCGCCGTTTAAGCGCGCTCGTTTCAGCGAATTTTCCCGCCTTGAACGGGTATTCCTATCTGGTATGCCGACACGAATCGTGATCACCGGCGCGAGCGGGAACATCGGCACCGCCTTACTCAAACGGTTGGCTGCCGCCGGGGGTGATTACGCGCTGCACGGCGTGGTGAGACGACGGCCGCCGCCTGTCGGGGTCTACCGCGCGGCGCGTTGGCATCAACTCGACCTGGCGGACCGGCACGCGGTCACTCGACTGCAGCGAGTGTTCACCGGCGCGCAGTGCGTGATCCATTTGGCGTGGGGATTTCAGCCGACCCGCAATACCCGTTACCTCGACGCGGTCGGCATCCACGGAAGTTCAGCAGTGCTGGCCGCGGCGCGAGCCGCCAGAGTCGCCCAGCTGGTGCACATGTCCTCGGTGGGCACGTACGCCGGGGGACGCTACGGCCAGCGCGTCGACGAATCATGGTCTACCACTGGCATCGCCAGCTCGCCCTACAGCCGAGCCAAGGCCGCGGTGGAAGCCATGCTCGACGACTATGACCACGGCACCGGCGACGGCGTGGTGATCACCCGCATGCGGCCGGGTTTCGTGGTGCAGCGCGATGCCGCCGAGGGCCTGCGGCGCTACACGATTCCGGCGTACATCGACCCGGCGTGGCTGCGGTTGTTGCCCGTTCTGCCCATGGACCGCTCGCTGACGATCCCTGTCATCCACGCCGACGACGTCGCCGACGCCATCGTCAAAGCCGTCGAACGCCGCGCCGCCGGGCCGTTCAACCTCAGCGGCGAACCGCCTGTGCGTCTCGACGACATCGCACGGGCTATGGGCGCCAAGCCAATCCACATCCCGTCAACGGTGCTGCGGATGGTGATGCAGGCCAGCTGGACAGCGCGGCTGCAGCCGATCGACCCCGGTTGGCTGGATTTGGTCTATGCGGTCCCGCTGCTCGACACCCGGCGCGCCCGCACGCTGCTCGACTGGTCGCCGCAGCACGACTCCCTGCAGGCCGT
>NZ_DASRBZ010000665.1:0-10824 GCF_035653355.1 Mycobacterium sp.
CTCGACGCCGCGTTCTCCGATGCGCTGCCGCCGTTTCACCAACGGTTGGTCAATTCGATGTTCACGCTGTCGACGCTTGTCGGCTTATCGGTGGCGCAGCTGACCCAGGGCACGATCGTCGCCAACCTCGGCTTTTCCGAAATCGCTTTCCCGAAGCCGCTGTTTCACGGCGACACGCTCTACGCCGAAACCGTGATCACCGAGAAACGCGAATCGAAGAGCCGTCCGGGGGAGGGGATCGTGACCTTCGCACATACCGGCCGCAACCAGCACGGCGACGTCGTGGCCACCGCCACCCGCAAAACGCTGGTACGGATGCGCCCGCCCGAGTCCGTCGACTGATGGGATTGCGCAACCCCGGTCCGGCGTGGCTGTTCTGCCCAGCCGACCGCCCGGAGAGATACGAAAAAGCCGCGGCTGCAGCTGATATCGTCATCCTCGATCTGGAAGATGGTGTGGCCGCGGGCCATCGGGACAGCGCCCGCAAAGCACTGGTCGACGTCCCACTCGACCCCGCTCGCACCGTGGTGCGCGTCAACCCGTTCGGCAGCGACGATCAAGCCCGCGACCTCGAGGCCTTGGCCCGCACCCGCTACGACACGGTGATGCTGCCCAAATGCGAAGGCTCCGACCATGTCACCGCGCTTTCGCCGCTGGAGGTGGTGGTGCTGGTCGAGTCGCCGCTGGGTGCGCTCAACGTCGCCGAGAGTGTGCGTGCGAACAACGCCGTCGCCGTGATGTGGGGGGCAGAGGACCTGTTCGCCGTGCTCGGCGGCACCGCCAACCGCTACCCGGACGGAACCTATCGCGACGTGGCCCGCCATGTGCGTTCCCGGTCGCTGCTAGCGGCCAAGGCGCATGGTCGTTTGGCCTTGGACTCGGTCTATCTCGACATCAAAGACCTCGACGGGCTGCGCGCCGAAGTCGACGACGCCGTTGCGGTCGGGTTCGACGCCAAAGTTGCTATCCACCCCAGCCAGCTGCCGGTGATCCGGGCCGGTTATGCACCCTCACCCGAGCAGGTGCAGTGGGCGCGACACGTGCTGGCCGCGGCCACCGATCAGCGCGGTGTCTTCGCATTTGAAGGCATAATGGTAGATGCGCCAGTGCTGCGGCGAGCCGAGCGGATCGTGCAGCTGGCGGCTGGCACCGGCTCGTAGCACGATTGCTCTGACCGGCCGCACACCGCGCAGGCGTGGTTGGAGGCGGTATGGCTGAGCTTTCTCAGACGCCGATGACTGTCGACCTCCAACCGGTCCAACTTGTCGGTCCGGACGGCACACCCACGGCCGACGACCGATATAGCCGTGACCTTCCGGACGAGACACTGTGCTGGCTTTACGAGACCATGGTGGTCACCCGCGAGGTGGACACCGAGTTGGTCAACCTGCAGCGCCAAGGCGAATTGGCGCTGTTCGCTTCCTGTCGCGGGCAGGAAGCCGCGCAGGTGGGCGCGGCGGCTTGCCTGCGCAAAACGGACTGGCTGTTTCCGCAGTACCGCGAACTCGGTGTCTTCATCGTGCGCGGCATCCCGCCCGGCCACGTCGGCGCGGCGTGGCGCGGAACTTGGCACGGCGGGCTGGAATTCACCAAAAAGTGCTGCGCTCCGATCTCGGTTCCGGTCGGCACGCACGCCTTGCATGCCGTGGGCGCGGCGATGGCCGCGCAACGGCTCGGCGAGAATTCCGTGACGGTGGCCTTCGTCGGCGACGGCGCCACCAGCGAGGGCGATGTGCACGAGGCCCTGAACTTCGCCGCAGTATTCAAGGCGCCCTGCGTGTTCTATGTGCAGAACAACCATTGGGCGATCTCGGTGCCGGTAGACAAACAGACAGCGGCACCGTCAATCGCGCATAAAGCGATCGGATACGGCATGCCCGGCATCCGGGTGGACGGCAACGATGTGCTCGCCTGCTATGCGGTGATGGCCGAAGCCGCTGCCCGCGCCAGAGCCGGCGAGGGGCCGACCCTGATCGAGGCGGTGACCTACCGGCTCGGCCCGCACACCACCTCCGACGATCCCACCCGGTACCGGACGCAGGAGGAAGTCGAGCATTGGTCAGCACTTGACCCGATTCCGCGCTATCGCGCCTACCTACAAGGCCAGGGCATGTGGACCCAGCGGCTGCAAGAGCGGGTCGCCGCGCGGTCCACGCGGCTGCGAGCCGAGGTTCGTGACGCGGTGTTCGGGGCACCCGATGTCGACGTCGACGAGGTTTTCACCGCGGTGTACGCGGAAATCACGCCGGCTCTGGAAGCCCAACGTGAGCAATTGCTGGCCGAATTGGCCAGGGAGGGCTGATGACCCAGATCGCCGAACCCCCGACTCGCTCGAATGCCACCGCCGCCGCAGCACTGCCGCTGGGCGAGCGACCACAGCCGCAACGTTTGACCATGGTGCAGGCGCTCAACCGAGCGCTGTGCGACGCAATGGCCGACGACGAGCGCGTGCTGGTCTTCGGCGAGGACGTTGCCGCTCAGGGCGGGGTGTTCCGGGTAACCGAAGGTCTGCGCGAAAAATTCGGCGAATACCGGTGCTTCGACACGCCGCTGGCCGAATCTGCGCTGATAGGGATCTCCGTGGGATTGGCGCTGCGCGGCTTGGTGCCAGTGCCCGAGATCCAGTTCGACGGTTTCTCCTACCCGGCCGTCGACCAAGTCGTCAGCCATTTGGCCAAGTACCGCACACGCACCCGCGGCGAAGTGAACATGCCCGTTACCGTGCGGATTCCGTCGTTCGGCGGAATCGGTGCGGTCGAGCATCACTCGGAATCCACCGAGTCCTACTGGGCCCATACCGCAGGCCTCAAGGTTGTCGTCCCGTCGACGCCATCGGACGCCTACTGGCTGCTGCGCCACTCTATTTCCTGCCCCGACCCGGTGATGTTCCTAGAGCCGAAGCGGCGCTACTGGGGTCGGGAGGTCGTCGACTTGGGCGAGCCGGCGCCGCCGATCGGGCGAGCCGTCGTACGCCGTGCTGGCACCGATGTCACGGTGCTGACTTACGGCGGATTGGTAGGAACCGCCTTGTCTGCAGCGCAAACCGCTGCTGGCCAACATGGTTGGAGCCTCGAAGTGATCGATTTGCGCTCACTGGTCCCGCTGGACTTCGACACGGTCGCCGCGTCCATCCGGCGGACCGGGCGCTGTGTGGTGATGCATGAGGGTCCGCGCAGCCTGGGCTATGGAGCTGAGTTGGCCGCGCGCATCCAAGAGGAGATGTTCTACGAGCTGGAAGCTCCGGTGTTGCGGGCGTGCGGATTTGACACCCCGTATCCGCCTGCACGGTTGGAGAAGCTATGGCTTCCGGGCCCGGACCGGCTGCTGGACTGCGTCGACCGCGCGCTGGAGCTGCCGTGACCGAGGACGAGCGCATCAAGCCTTTCTTGATCCCCGACCTGGGGGAGGGATTGGAAGAAGTGACGGTGTCGTGCTGGAACGTCACCGTCGGCGACGACGTTGAACTCAACCAACCGTTGTGTTCGGTGGAGACCGCCAAGGCCGAGATCGAAATTCCCAGCCCGTACGCCGGCCGGGTTGTTGAGATCAGGGGTGCAGAAGGCGATGTCCTCGAAGTCGGTTCGCTGTTGGTGCGCATCGACACCGCGCCGGAACGGGCCGACGCCCCGTCCACGCAGGGCACGCGGCAGGCCGCTGAGTCGAACGGCGAAACATCCCCGCGCAGGCCGGTTCTGGTCGGCTACGGGCCCGACGACACCATCGACACCAGCAGAAGGAAGGCGACCAGCAGGCCCGACGAGCCGGCTGGTGCCGGGCGCCCTAGGGCGAAACCCGCCGTGCGCAAGCTGGCAGCCGAATTGCTTGTCGATCTGCGGGAGGTGCCGCCCGGCCCGGACGGCCTGATCAGCCGGGAGGCCGTTTTAGCGGCAGCCGGAGTCGGCGCCGAGCGGCCCGGCATCACTTACGACGTGTTGCCCGTGCGCGGCGTCCATGCCGAGACGGCAAAGCGGATGGCGATGTCGCGCAGTCGGATTCCTGACGCACACGCGAGTGTTCAAGTCGATTGCACCAACCTGCTACGGCTGAGGGATCGACTCGGTGTGGCTGCCGGGGAAGAGCGCGACGTGATCACGCCGTTCGTGCTCACGCTGCGGCTCGTGGTTATCGCGTTGAGCCACCACAAGATATTGAACTCCACCTGGGTGGACGCTGCTGACGGTCCTCAGGTGCACTCGCATCACGCAGTGCATCTGGGATTCGCCGTTGCCGCACCGCGGGGTCTGCTGGTGCCGGTCGTCGCCGACGCGCACGAGAAAACCACCCGCCAACTCGGCCAATGCGTGGCGCGACTGATCTCTGAGGCCCGCGCCGGCACACTGCAACCTGCCGAGCTGAGCGGCTCGACGTTCACAGTGTCGAATTTCGGCGCACTCGGGGTCGACGACGGCGTGCCCGTGATCAACTACCCCGAGGCGGCGATCCTGGGCATGGGTTCGCTCAAGTCACGCCCGACGGTCGTCAATGACGCCGTCGTCGTCCGCCCGCAGATGACCTTGACGTGCGCATTCGACCACCGCATTGCCGACGGCGCAGTTGTGGCGCAATTCCTTTGCCAACTGCGCGAACTCATCGAGTCGCCGGAAACCGCGCTGCTGGACCTGTAAGCGGCTACCTGGCCCGCGCCGCAGCCAGCCGGGCCGCGAATTCCGGTGATCGAATCGACTGCGCCTGCGGCCCAAGTTCGGCACGCTTGGCCAGTTCGTGCTGCTCGGTGTCGAGCGATCCCGGGCTGGCGGTGGCCCGCATGGTGGCCTTGGTGGCGAGCACGACGTCGCGTGGTGTGGCTGCGGGCCCGGCGGCCAGTTCCAGCGCGGCAGCGACGGGGTCGTCGGCGACACTGAGCGCCAGCCCGTGCGCGACCGCGGCTTGGGCCTCGAAGCACATCCCGAACAACAGCGCGGCGCGGGCAACTTGGGGTCCGACGGCCCGCTGCAGCATCCAGGTTGCGCCGCCACCGGGATGCAGTCCCAGCTTCTGGAAGCGGGCGTCGAACAACGCGGCCGGTCCGGCGATACGCACGTCGGCGGCCAGTGCCAGGTTCAGCCCCGCTCCGACGGCGGCACCGTTGACCGCGGCGATGGTGGGCAGCGTGCAGTTGCCCACCGCCATGAATCCGTCGTAGACCGCTAGCAGGGCTTGTTCGGTGGCCTCGCCCAAAGCGCTGAGGTCGGCGCCAGCGCAGAACGCCTTCCCTGCACCGGTGACCACGACGGCGTGCACGTCGGTGTCGGCCTGGGCCCGCTCTGCCGCGGTGCGCAGTTGCGCCGACATGGCCGCGGTGAAGGCGTTGCGTCGGGCGGGGTCGTTGACAGTGATGATCGCAATGTGGTTGTCGACGCTGTACAGCACAAGATCGGACTCAGCCATCTGGGCACCTCCGCGAAGTCGGTTTGCTGCCGCGCCGGTGGCGGGACCATGGCCCATTGATCTCCGTTAGCCGGCGGCGCTGGGCTATTGGGCTAGCGCGGGTCTGGTCAGTTTGCCTGCGCGGTTGGCAGGGTACGCCGCGTCCATGATGAAGCATGTCAGCGCCACGATCGCTTTGCTAATCACGCCCGTCGCCGTCATGAGCGGCTGCTCGAAACAGGATTCCAACCCGTCGTTGACGCCGACGTCATCGAGCACGTCGGGGTCCGCTGCTCAGAAGCTGACCACACAGATGAATACGGCCGACGGCAAACACGTCGCCGATGCCACCATCGACTTCACAAGCGGGTACGCCACCGTGACCGTCGAGACCGTCGCTACCGGCATCCTCACGCCCGGCTTCCACGGCCTAGACATCCACGCGGTCGGCAAGTGCGAAGCCAACTCCGTCTCGCAGACTGGCGGTCAAGCTGCTGACTTCGCGTCGGCAGGTGACCTCTTCCAAGCGCCGGGGCATACCGGTCAGCCTGCCAGTGGGGATCTGCCGCCGCTGCTGGTGCGCTCGAACGGTGCCGGCAAAATCGTCGCCACCAGCGACGGCTTCACCGTCGACCAGCTCAAAGGTGCGCAGGGCTCCTCGATCGTGCTGCTCCAAGGCTCTGAGATGGCTGGCCAAGGTCCTGCGGAGTCCGGCCAGCGCGTGGCCTGCGGCGTCCTTAGCCCGGCGAGTGCGACGACCACGTCCGTCTCAACGTCGACGTCAACCGTGACCACCACGACGGTCACCCTGGTTCCGCCGGCCACGGTCACCCAGACGCCCTCGTCGACGTCAACCACCCCCAGCACCAGCACCAGCACCGTGACCGTGACCACGCCGAGCCTTCCCCCGACCACGGTGCCACCGGGCAACATGCCGGGCCCTAATGGCTGACTGGCGGAATAGCCGAAACGTCGAGCATCAACCGAAGCCCTACAACCGACAAAGCGCCCCCGGCAGGAATCGAACCTGCGACCTAGGGATTAGAAGGCCCTTGCTCTATCCAACTGAGCTACGGAGGCAATGCGCAGGTCAGTCTATCGAACAGCGCCGATAGGCCCGGCTCTGGCGCGCAACGCCGAGCGAAATCTCATGGGCTGCAATAACGATTCGCTAGTGTGTGACGCGCGACACAGGTACGCTACCGCTGGCCGCCAGCCGCGTTTCGCGGCGTTGCGGTTGCCCGGCGTCAAGGAGCGGCGTTGCGATGAGCATGGCTATGGACGTGACCACGCGGTGCTCGAAGGCGGGTGCCCAGGTATTGCGGCAAGGGCGGCACTTGGCGGCCGACCCGATGGGCATCTACCGGGCCGGCGCTCTGCTGCTGCGCGGTTCGCCATTCGCGGTTGGTTGGTTTGCTGGTTGGCTTTCGGCGGAGTTTTCCCCGCAAGTGCTGACCGGGCATGCGTTGTCGCGGGTAACGCCGCTATCGGTGAGTCGGGTTGCTGCGACATGGGCGGCGCAACGGGCTGATCAAATCCTCACGGCCGCACTCGAGGAGTCGTTCGGCACGCATTACCGCAAACGGGTGCGTCATCCGCTCAGCGACCAGCATGGGTGTGCGCGCCGCGACGGCTTCTTGCATATGGTCGGCCACCGCCGCCGCTACGCGGCGCAGACGTCGGATATCGCCTACGGTCCGATCGGTCGGGACAACCTCCTCGACATCTGGCGCCATCCCAACTTGCCCGATGGACATCGTCGCCCCGTGCTGGTGCAGGTGCCAGGAGGAGGCTGGAGCATCAACGGCAAACGGGGTCAGGCATATCCGTTGATGGCCCGCATGGTCGAGCTCGGCTGGATCTGCGTATCAATCGACTACCGCAAGAGTCCACGCAGCGCGTGGCCGGCGCACATCGTCGATGTCAAGAAGGCGATCGCCTGGGTACGCGACAACATCGCCGAGTACGGCGGCGACCCTGGTTTCATCGCGATCACTGGCGGCTCGGCCGGCGCGCACCTAGCGGCGTTGGCCGCGCTCACTGCAAACGATCCACGGCTGCAGCCCGGGTTTGAGCAGGCTGACACGACTGTGCAGGCGGCGGTGCCTTATTACGGCGTCTACGACTTCACAAAAGCCGAACATATGCATGAACTGATGCTTCCGTTTCTCGAGCACTTCGTGATGCAAACCCGTTACGCCGACAATCCGGAACTGTTTGCGTCGGCGTCGCCGATCTCTCACGCCCACAGCGGAGCTCCGCCGTTTTTTGTGCTGCACGGCGAAAATGATTCGTTGATTCCGAGAGCACAAGCCCAGGCCTTTTGTGCAGCGCTTCGCCAAGCCGGAGCATCCACCGTGTGCCACGCCGAGCTGGCGAACGCTCACCATGCTTTTGACACCGTCGCCACGCTGCGCTCGCGCCTGACCGCCGACGCCGTCGCTGATTTCCTTGGCATGATCTACGGCCGATATCTCCGCTCAGACGCGGAATCTCTGACTCCGAGCGCAATTTCAGCGAGCTGAATTGCGCGGCGAATCGGCCTAGCGAATTTATCGGTCCGGCACGCCATTTCGTAAGTGGTTAATCGGCCGCTGAGCCGGTCGCATGGATCCGCACAATCGGCTTTCCCCACCGCGCCGCGCGGACTAGCGTTGTGTTGGCGCTTGGGCTGCGCACCGGGCATCGGCGAAGCGGCACTGTCGTTGCCCGGGCCCGCGAACTGCATGCGTCTGGACGGGAGGCTTGAGTGGCGATATCAAGGCTGGTCGCGATCAGGCCCGGACGGAGGCGAGACGGTGACTGACGCTGCCGAAACGGACGCCTTGCCGACCGAGCTGGGCGCGGTCGACTATCTGCTGCACCGCGGTGAAGCCAATCCCCGGACCCGCTCCGGAATCATGGCGCTGGAAATCCTCGACACCACCCCGGACTGGGAGCGATTCAGGACCCGATTTGAAAACGCTTCTCGCCGGGTGCTGCGGCTGCGGCAAAAGGTGGTTGTGCCGACGCTGCCGACAGCAGCACCGCGCTGGGTGGTAGATCCCGATTTCAACCTGGACTTCCATGTGCGGCGGATGCGGGTTCCCGAACCCGGCACGTTGCGGGAATTGCTTGATCTGGCAGAGGTGGTTTTGCAGTCGCCTCTGGATATCGCGCGCCCACTATGGACGGCGACCCTGGTCGAGGGTCTGGCCGAGGGCAAGGCCGCAATGCTGTTGCACCTCAGTCACGCGGTGACCGACGGCGTCGGCGGCGTGGAGATGTTCGCTCAGATCTATGACCTTGAGCGTGACCCACCGGCCGAGCCGCCACCGCCGCAACCTATTCCGCAAGATCTCTCGCCCAATGATCTGATGCGCGAAGGGATCAACCAGTTGCCGGGCGCAGTCATCGGCGGTGTCCGCGGAGCCGTGTCGGGAGCGGTGTCGCTGCTTGGCCGGGCGGTTCTCAATCCGCCCTCCGCGGTGGCGCGTGCAATAAATTACGCACGCTCGGGTGTGCGGGTGATGAGCCAGGCCGCTGAGCCGTCGCCGCTGTTACGCCGGCGCAGCCTGGCCAGTCGCACCGAAGCGCTCGACATCCAGCTATCGGACTTGCACAAGGCGGCGAAGGCTGGCGGCGGATCGATTAACGACGCCTACTTGGCCGGTCTGTGCGGCGCGTTGGGCCGCTACCACGAAGCACTCGGTGTCCCCATCGCCACGCTGCCGATGGCGGTGCCGGTGAACCTGCGTGCCGAAGCTGACCCCGCGGGCGGCAACCGGTTCACCGGCGTCAACCTGGCCGCGCCCATCGGTACCGCCGACCCGGTGCAGCGAATGCGCAAGATTCGCGCGCAGATTACCCAGCGCCGAGAAGAGCCCGCGATGGACATCATCGGCTCTGTCGCACCCTTGCTCAGTGTCTTGCCTGGACCGCTTCTGGAGAACATCACCGGCTCGGTGATCGCCGCCGATGTGCAGGCCAGCAATGTGCCTGTCTACCAAGGTGATACATACATCGCTGGCGCGAAGATATTGCGGCAGTATGGGATTGGACCGCTGCCCGGTATTGCCATGATGGTGGTGTTGGTATCGCGTGGTGGTTTCTGCACGATAACCGCGCGCTACGACCGGGCCGCAGTTCGGCACGAGGCATTGTTCGCGCAGTGCCTGCTGGAGGGTTTCGACGAGATCCTGGCGCTGGCGGGCAAACCCGCGCCTCGTGCAGTACCGGCTTCGTTTACTGCGCCAGCGACCGAGTCGCCGTCTCGATCGGTGTCAGGCTCATGACCTCGCCGGCGACGATGCAGAGCCAAGCGATTCCGAGGAGCGGCGCCCCATGACTTCCGACGAAACCCGCAAGTCGGCGCGTGACCTCCAGTTGCCCGGTTCCGTCGCCGAAATCATGGCCAGCCCGCCCGGCCGCCAAATCGGTGCCTTCTTCGACCTGGACGGCACCTTGGTGGCGGGATTCACCGGCGTCATTCTTACGCAGGAGCAGTTTCGGCGCCGCGAGATGGGTGTCGGTGAGCTGATCACGATGATCCAGGCCGGACTCAACCATCAGCTCGGCCGCATCGAGTTCGAAGAGCTCATCACTAAAGCCGCGTGGGTGCTTCGCGGACGCGCGCTCAGCGATATGGAGGAGATCGGCGAGCGGCTGTTCGCCCAGAAGATCGAGTCCCGAATCTATCCGGAGATGCGCGAGCTGGTACGGGCTCACCTCGCGCGCGGCCACACCGTGGTACTCAGTTCGTCGGCGCTGACTATCCAGGTCGAACCGGTGGCCCGCTTCCTCGGGATCCCCAACACCCTTACCAACAAGTTCGAGGTCGATGAGAACGGAATCCTCACCGGCGCCATCGTCAAGCCCATCCTGTGGGGACCCGGAAAGGCAGCAGCGGTACAGAAATTCGCCGCCGAGCACGACATCGACCTTAGCCAGAGTTACTTCTACGCCGACGGCGACGAAGACGTCGCCTTAATGTATCTAGTCGGAAATCCCCGGCCCACCAACCCCGAGGGCAAGATGGCCGCCGTTGCCCGGCGCCGCGGCTGGCCGATCTTACGGTTCACCAGCCGCGGCGGTGGAGGCATCGTAGGGCAATTGCGCACGCTGATCGGCGTCGGTTCAATGGTTCCGGTCGCATCGGTCGCGGTGGGAGTGGGCTTGCTGACCCGCAATCGGCGCCGTGGCGTGAACTTCTTCACCTCCACCTGGTCACAGGTGTTGCTGACCGCGAGCGGTGTGCACCTAAACATCATCGGCAGGGAGAATCTGACCGCACAGCGTCCGGCGGTGTTCATTTTCAACCACCGCAACCAGGCGGACCCGGTCATCACCGCCGCGCTGATCCGCGACAACTGGGTTGCGGTGGGGAAAAAGGAATTAGAGAGCGACCCGATCATGGGCACGCTCGGCAAATTGCTTGAAGCCGTGTTCATCGACCGGGACGATCCTGCCGCCGCGGTG
>NZ_DASRBZ010000666.1:0-3355 GCF_035653355.1 Mycobacterium sp.
AGCAGCAGCGTCGTCACACCCAGCCAGGTAACCGACAGCGGCGCATCGTCTTTCGCCGCGGGGACGTCGAACCGGTCGGCGTATCGGTCAATGTCTGGACGCCCGGGCCTGGCCCGCATCAGCAAAACGCCTTCACGTCGACACCGCTGGATTTCAGGTGATCCCTTACTGCAGACGCGATTTGCACCGCGCCCGGCGAATCACCATGCACACAGACCGATTCCACGCTGATTCGGATCGGGGACCCGTCGACCGCGGTAACGTGGCCGGATGTCACCATGGTCTGCACCCGCTCGGCGATGGCAGCCGGATCGTGAAGAACCGCACCGGGTTCGCGGCGCGACACCAGCTGGCCGTCCGGTCGATAGGCGCGATCGGCGAAAGCCTCCGGCACAGTGCGCAGGCCGCGTGCCTGCGCTTCGTCGAAAAACAGCGAACCGGACAGGCCGAGCACCGGCAGCCCGGCGTCCACCATGCGCACCGCCTCGGCGACGGCGGCCGCCTGGTCGCGGTGGGTCACGATCGTGTTGTACAGGGCGCCATGGGGTTTGACGTAGTGCACCGCCGAGCCGGCCGCCTGTGCGAGTGCCTGCAACGCGCCGATCTGGTAGACGACGTCGGCCAGCAGATCGTCCGGGGCGACGTCGATGAACCGGCGGCCGAACCCGGCCAGGTCGCGGTAACCGACTTGCGCGCCGATCCGCACACCCCGATCGGCGGCCGCGCGACACACCCGCAGCAGCCCGGCCGGGTCGCCGGCGTGGAAACCACAGGCGATGTTGGCGCTGGTGACGATGCTGAGCATGGCGTCGTCGTCGCCAAGGCGCCAGACGCCGAAGCCCTCGCCCAAGTCGGCGTTAAGGTCCACCGCCACCATGGTTCGAGAGCCTAGTTACTGCGTGCTGATGCCGCCCGAGCAGCCAGCACACCACATAGATCAGGAATGAGATGGTGGCGACGAAAACCGACACCGGCACACCCGGCGCCAGTGACAGCACAAGACCGCCGACAGCCGAGATCTCGGCGAAAATGACCGACGCGACGATCGTCGTGGTCGGCGAGGCGAACACGCGAGCGGCGGCGGCCGCCGGTGTAATCAGCAACGACATCACCAGCAGCGCGCCGACGATCTGTACGCCCTGGGCGGCCACCACGCCGACCAGCGCCGCGAACACAATGCCGAGCGCGCGCACCGGCACTCCGCGCGCCGCCCCGACCTCGGGGTCGACGGTGGCGAACAACAGCGGTCGGTAGCATACCGCCAGCACGGCGACAACCAGCACGCTGACCACCGCCAGGATTTCCAGCCCCGAATAGCCCACTCCGACGATCTGCCCGGTCAGCAGCGCGAAACTACTGCCGGTCTGGCCTTCTGGATACAGATGGATGAACAGCACCGCCAGACCTAGCCCGAATGCCAGCACCACGCCGATCGCGGAGTCGCGTTCTCGGGCTCGCTGCCCCAGCAGGCCGAACAACGCCGCCGCCACCGCACTGCCGACAAGCGCACCCGCGCCCACCTGGAAGCCGACCAGCAGCGCGAACGCCGCACCGGTCAGCGACAACTCGCTGGAGCCGTGCACAGCGAACGACATCTGTCGCATCACGATGAACGGGCCGATTAGCCCGGCGATCAGACCCAGTAGCGCGGCCGCTACCAGGGCTTGCTGGACGAAGTCGTGGTGCAGCAGGTGGGCGGTGATGCCGAAGGAAAACAGATGCGCCAACAGGTCGGCGAGCTTGTCGTTCATCACGCGGGCCCGTCAAACATGCTCGTCCGTTGTCACGTGCTCGGCGCCCGGCTCGCCGACCACGACGTAGCGGCCCTTGACCTTCAGCACCTGGATGTCGGTGCGGTAGAGCGCTGACAACGTCTCACTGGTCATCACCTGTTCGACGCTGCCGATCCGGAACCGGCCGTCGACCAGATAGAGCACCCGGTCGACGTAGGGCAGAATCGGATTGACCTCATGGGTGACGAACACCACCGCCATGTCCGACTCCCGTCGGCAGCGGTCGATCAGCGCCGAGACCAGCCGCGCGTTGGCGGGATCCAAGGTCAGCAGCGGCTCGTCACACAGCAGCAACATCGGGTCGTTGGCCAGCGCCTGGGCGATCCGCACTCGCTGCAGTTCGCCGCCGGACATCACCCCGACCGCGACGTCGGCCAGGTGGTCGGCGTTGACCTGGTGCAGTGCGCGTCGCACCGCGTCGCGGCGGCGCAGTCGATCGCCCCGACGTAATTGGGTGGTTCCCCATCGGTGCCCGTCGACGCCTAGGCGTACCAGGTCGCGCCCGCGCAGCATCAGACCCCGATCCATCGGACGGTGCTGCGGCACATAGCCAATGCGCTCGGCGCGTGAGGCCACCGGCTGTCCGCCCACCAGCAAGCTGCCGGCGCTCAGCGGCAGTTGTCCGAGCAACACCTTGAGTAGCGACGTCTTTCCGGTCCCGTTGGGGCCGAGCACCGCGAGGAACTCACCCGGCGACACCGCCAAATCGAGGTGCTCCCAAAGCACCCGGTCACCGAACGCCAACCGGGCGCCGGTCAGCGAGACAGCGCTGGGCCGGCTGTCGACGACGCGTTTGACGTCGTCGGTCACGAGCTGTGATTATCGCCGCGACCGAGCGCGGCCGCGAGACTATTGACGGTGTTGCGTTGCCAGGCCAGATAATCGGTGCCGCTGGGCAACATTTCGGGGACTTCTGTCACCGGCAGGCCGGCGCGACGTGCGGCTGTTTGGACGTCGTTGGTTGCCGCGGTGGCGGTCTGAGGGTTAACCAGCAGCGCCGAGACCTTACGGTTGCCGATCAAGTCCAGTACGTATGCCATGTCGGCGGGTGACGGCTCGTCGTCGTTCTCGGTGGCGGCGGTGAAGCCTTCCGGAGCCTGGTTGACCAGGTCGCACGCTGCCAGCAGGTAGTAGGCGACGGGTTCGGTTGCTATGACGGATGCCCTCGGGTGTTCTGTGGCGATGGCGTGTTCGGTGCCGGCGATCGCGTCGGCACTGCGCCCGAACCTGGCGGCGTTGGCGCGGTAGTCTGCCGCGTTGCGTGAGTCGATCGTCGCCAACTTGTCGGCAATCTTGGCGGCCACCGACTTGGCGACGTCCAAGTCATAAAAGACGTGCTCGTTGCGACGAGCCGCGCCATGATCCGGCGCTGCAAGGAGCAACGAGTACGCGTTTACCGATTCGATCGCTGGATGAGCGGTCAGTACTCGTTCGGCCCAAGGGTCGTAGCCGCCACCGTTGTAGATGACCAATGCGGCATCGGCGATGGCGGCGTCGTCGATGGGGGTTACCTCGTATGTGTGCGGATCGACTTCGGGGTTGGTCAGGATCGGTTTCACGCT
>NZ_DASRBZ010000667.1:0-5400 GCF_035653355.1 Mycobacterium sp.
CCGTCGTCGAGTTCGAACGGCACGGCTTCCGTCGGGTCGCGCTCGACGACGTGGCCCGGCGCGCCCGGGTCAGCCGCACCACGATCTACCGCCGGTTCGCCAACCGTGACGAGCTCGTCGCAGCCGTCATCGACCGGGAGAACGCGGTACTTTTCGCCGACATCGCCGAAGAGCTGAAAAACCGCCCGCCGCAATCTAATTACTATGTGGAGGCGTTCACGCTGTCGATCATGCGGTTTCGGCAGCACCGGGTGCTCACCCGCGTAATCGCCGACGAACCGGGGCTGATGCTCGAGCTGGCCCGCCAGCACTACGGCGCCGCGGTGGAGCGGATGGCCGCCGCGCTGCAGGTAATCTTCCCCGACAGATTCGCCGAGCGGATCGGCGCTCAAGCTGTCGACGAACTGGCCGACACCATCTTGCGGTACGCGGCGATGGTGCTGTTGGTGCCAAGTCTCCAACGGCTCGAGACCGCCGACGACGTCCGCGCATTCGCCACCCAGCATTTCCTGCCCAGCCTGCCCGCGGCGCTGCGCGCGGTGCCGGTCTGAGTGCCCACCTCGGCGTTGCCGGTCGCGCGCCAGATCGCCGAGTGCTAGCGTCCCGTCATGCTGCCCGCGCCAGATCCGTCTAACCGACGACCACTAGGCGCTTCAAAGTCGCAACTCCACCAAGGGCTTTCGCAGCGGCAGCTGACGATGATCGCTATCGGCGGTGTCATCGGCGCCGGATTTTTCGTCGGATCCGGCGTCGTCATCCGAACCGCCGGCCCCGCCGCCTTTCTGACCTATGCGCTGTGCGGAGTGCTGATCATCCTGTTGATGCGAATGCTCGGCGAGATGGCCACGGCCAACCCGTCGACCGGATCGTTCGCTGACTACGCTCGAAAAGCGCTGGGGGGATGGGCCGGATTTTCGGTGGGCTGGCTGTATTGGTATTACTGGGTGATCGTCGTGGGTTTCGAGGCGGTTGCCGGCGCGAGAGTCATGACCTACTGGGTCCACGTTCCGCTGTGGCTGGTGTCGCTGGTCCTGATGCTGGCGATGACGACGACGAACTTATTCTCGGTGTCGTCGTTCGGAGAATTCGAATTCTGGTTCGCCGGAATCAAAGTCGCGACCATCGTCGGCTTCCTGGCTCTCGGCACGTTGTTCGTGGTTGGGCTGTGGCCTCACCGCACCGCGGACGCTTCCAACCTGACCTCTCACGGCGGGATGTTTCCACATGGCGCCCACGGTGTTGTCGCGGCCGTCGTGGTGGTGATCTTCTCGATGGTCGGCGCCGAAGTCGCCACTATCGCCGCCGGCGAGACACCCAACCCCCAGCGCGCAATCCAACGGGCAACAAACGCGGTCGCCGCTCGCATCGCGATCTTCTTTGTCGGCTCGGTTTTGTTGCTCGTGGTGATCCTGCCCTGGAACTCGGTCGAGATCGGCGCATCGCCGTATGTGGCGGCGCTCAAGCACATGGGCATCCCCGGCGCGGATCACACGATGAACGCGATCGTGCTCACCGCGGTGCTGTCCTGCTTGAACTCAGGGCTCTACACCTCGTCGCGGATGCTATTTGTGCTGGCCGTCCGGCAAGAGGCGCCGGCCCAACTGTTGAGGGTCAGCCGCCGCGGCGTGCCGTACGTCGCGATCGTGTGCTCGTCGCTGGTGGGCTTCGGCTGCGTCCTGATGGCGTGGATCGCGCCAGGAACGGTGTTCATCTTCCTGCTCAATTCGTCCGGCGCCATTGTGCTGTTCGTGTACTTGCTGATTGCGTTGTCGCAGATCGTGTTACGCCTGAGCACACCGCCGGAGAAATTGCGGGTCAAGATGTGGTTGTTCCCCGCGCTGTCGATTCTCACCCTGGTGGCGATCGTCGCGGTACTGGTGCAAATGGCGTTCGATCACGATGCGCGTGAACAGTTTTGGCTGAGCCTGCTCTCCTGGGCCGTCGTGGTTGTGGTGTATTTCGCCGGCAACTGGTGGCGGCGACGGGCCGGGTCGCCGATGGATCGCACAGAACCCGCATTGGCGCAGGACGCCGACTAGGCCGCTAGTTCGTGAAGCAGTAGGAATCGCTGGACGCGTCACCGCCCTGCAGCCGGACTTGGTGTACCCGCAGCCCGCGGAACTCGTCGCCGTGAGGAAAGAAGCCGGTATCGGGCGCTAGGCCGCCGGTCGAGACGTCGGCGTCGAATTTGGCCAGCCACGCACCGACGCCGTCGGGGTAGAACACCTCGTCCCACGCCCCGTACAGGGAGTTGGTGAAATACACGCGCCGGCCGTCGCGGCTGACCTCCACCATCTGCGGCCCACCGCTTAGCGGCATGTCCGGGGCCGACGGGTGCGGCTGACGACGCACGATTCCGCCCAGCCGCACCGACGCCGTCTCGCGCGGGTGGAATGGATCGCTGACCTCGTATTGCTTGAGTTCCCCTGTCGCCCAACATGATACGTAGAGCCAGCGATCGTCCACCGAAAGGTCGATGTCGGAGACCAGCGGCGGTACCGCACCAAACGGCTGCAAAGCAGGCGACAGGCTGCTGGGGTCGGCTGGTTCGGCCGGGATGGTGATGACTTTGTCGACCGCCCACCGATCGCCAGCCTTGTGCCACAGCCATACCGAGGCCGACAAATCCTCGACGCTGATCACCACGCCGACGAAGCCCCACGCTTTGCTCGGGTCGTGCGCGGGCCGCAGTTCGAGCACCATTTGGTGCTGATCGCCCAGGTCGATGCGCTGGGTGAGCTTGCGCTCGGACATGCTCCAGAAGTTCAGGTGATGACCGAACTTGCGGCCGAGCAGGTCATCGGGATTCAGCCCGCTCTCGAGCATCGACGGGGTCGCCCACTCGGATGTCACCACGGTGTCGTGGCGCAGATGCCACCACACGTCATAGGAAAAGAATTGCGGCCCGCGGTCGGCCTCCCACGGCCCGATCACCTCGAACGTGTCGTGGTCTATCAGCGCGACGCCGCCGGGCCCGTCACTGCCGTTCGCGCCGCCGAGCGCCGACATGAAAATGCCGTCAGGTCCGCAATGAACTGTGTGCGGACGCGAGTATCCGGCCTTGGCCGCAAGCTCATCCGCCTCGATGGTGTGGATCAGCTTCGGGTGCATCGGGTCGGGCTTGGTGTCGAGCACAAAGGTGTTCGAGGAGCGGATGCCGGGCACGACGAGGTAGCGCCGCTCCAGCTCATGGTGGCCGGCATGGCCCTCATGACACAGCGCACTCGAGCATGCGTTCCACCCAAAGTGGTGCAGTTCATTGCCCGCCGAAGGAAGTTCAGCCCAGCCGACCACACTGCCGTAGGTCGATGAATCAGCGTCGCAGTCCACCACGGCAAGCGCGTCGTTTCTCGTGCCGGCTGGGTCGAACGCAGCAACATAAGCCAGCCGCTCGGGCGCGGCCGCGACGGCGGCGCCCGGGCTGCGGTAAAACGTCGGATCTGTTACAGCCATGAGCCGATGATCCTCTGACCGACGCCGTGCAGCAGTGCTTTTGCCGGTTTGGGACCTTTGCCGCTAATCCGTTTTGGTGAGCAGCACGGCTTCTTCGAACGGCAACCGCCCGAAGATCCGCCGCACGCGCGGACTGACGTACTGAGCAGCCTCGTCGCGGGTGACCTTTTGCGGGTTGGTGACGCCGAAGGTCTTGCAGTTGCGCCGTATCCGGCCGCCGCCCGCGGCGTTGAGGTTCTTCAGCCAGTCGCGGTCCGGGCCGTAGGTCAGCAAGATCGCGACGCCCGGCTGCCCGTTGACCTCTGCGCTGAACACATTCAGCGGGGTGCGGTAGGGCTTGCCGGAACGGCGTCCGACGTGTTCGAGAATTCCGAAGCCCGGAAGCCAGCCTGCCCACAGCCGTTGGACAGGGTTGGTGACGTGCCGGTTGAACCGGGCGAGCCGTTGCGGTAGTTGCATGCCGCCATCAAACTCTTATCCCATGGCGTACCTCAAGCCGCCGTGGTTCACCGTGAAGATCTTCAACCGGATCGCCATGGCCACCGGCATCAGCAACAGCGAAACCCTGACGGTCACCAAACGCGGCAGCGGAGAGCCGCAGAACATCCCCGTCGTCACAGTCGAGGTCGGCGGCACCAGATACCTGGTATCCACCCGCGGCGAGTCGCAATGGGTCAAAAACGTCCGGGCCAACCCCAACATCACGGTGAGCAATAAGTCTGGAACCACGAAGTACATCGCCGCCGAAACACCTGTCTCGGACCGGCAGCCGATCCTGGCGGCTTACCAGAAAAAAGCCGGCAAGGCGGTCGAGGGCTACTTCCGCAAGCTGCCCGACCCTGCGGACCATCCGGTGTTCGCGCTGACGAGGCCGTGAGCGGCGCGTGCGCTGAGACAGAGGTGACTGGTGTGACGACCGGCCGGCAAGGTTCGGCGTAACTGGTCAACCGACTATTACACCCCGTAGTGGACCGCGTCCCGGCAGCTGGGACACTAGTCGTCGTGGGTAGTACTGACCGGGTGGCCGGCGAAACGGCGATTTCCGCCATGCTGTTCGACGGCGCGTGCGCGGTCATTCCCGGCGGAGTGAACTCCCCGGTGCGGGCGTTCACGGCGGTGGGCGGCACCCCCCGGTTCATCACCGAGGCGAGCGGCTGCTGGCTCACCGACGCCGACGGCAACCGGTATGTCGACCTGGTCTGCTCGTGGGGCCCGATGATCTTGGGCCACGCGCACCCGGCGGTGGTCGACGCCGTGCAGAAAGCCGCCGCCGGCGGGTTGTCGTTCGGGGCGCCGACGCCCGCGGAAACCGAGCTGGCCACCGAGATCATCAGCCGGGTCCCGGCGGTCGAGCGCGTCCGCATGGTCAACTCCGGCACCGAAGCCACGATGAGCGCGGTCCGGCTGGCCCGCGGCTTCACCGGCCGCGCCAAGATCGTCAAGTTCGCCGGCTGCTATCACGGGCACGTCGACGCGCTGCTCGCCGACGCCGGCTCCGGGGTGGCGACGCTCGGCCTCCCGTCCACGCCCGGAGTCACCGGCGCCTCCGCAGCAGACACGATCGTGCTGCCCTACAACGACTTCGACGCCGTACAGCAGACGTTCGCCCGGTTCGGCGAGGAGATCGCCGCGGTGATCACTGAGGCCAGCCCGGGCAACATGGGTGTGGTGCCGCCAAAGCCGGGGTTTAACGCCGGGCTGCGGGAAATCACCGCCGAAAACGGGGCGCTGCTGATCGTCGACGAGGTGATGACCGGTTTCCGGGTGAGCCGAAGTGGTTGGTACGGAATCGATCCGGTGGCCGCCGACCTGTTCACGTTCGGCAAGGTGATGAGCGGCGGGCTGCCGGCTGCGGCGTTCGGCGGGCGCGCCGAGGTGATGGAGCGGCTGGCGACGCTGGGGCCGGTGTATCAGGCCGGCACGCTGTCCGGTAACCCCGTGGCCACG
>NZ_DASRBZ010000668.1:0-10669 GCF_035653355.1 Mycobacterium sp.
GGACCGACTGAGCGGTCGAACGGAAACCCAGGCGCTGTGTGCCGAGGCACGGCGCCGGGTACTCGCAGGCCATGCCCAACATGCGCCGGCTCCAGGGCCGCAAGATTGCCATCCTCGCCGCCGACGGCTTCGAAAAGGTCGAGCTCGTCTTCCCGTTGCGGGCTATGCAGTTGGCCGGCGCCAAGGTCGACATCGTCTCGCTGCGCCACGGCCGGATACGTGGTGTCAATCTGCATATGCCGGCCACCCGGGTCGGCGTCGACAAGACGGTCAGCGAAGCCCATCCCGGCGACTACGACGGGCTGCTGCTGCCCGGTGGCTTTATCAACCCCGACCTGCTGCGGCAGTCGGCTGAGGCACGGCAATTCGTGCGGGGTTTCGCCGAAAGCGGCAAGCCGATTGTCACGCTCTGTCATGGGCCGTGGGTGCTGGCTTCGGCGGGAGTCCTCGACGGGCGGACTCTGACCTCCTGGCCGGGAATTCGCGACGATTTGGTGAACGCCGGCGCCACCTGGCTCGATCGGGAGGTTGTTCGCGACGGAAATCTGGTCACCAGCAGAGGCCCGCAGGACATGGCGGCGTTCGTCGCCGCAATGCTGGACGCCTTCGACGCCAAGACCTCACCACAGTCGACCACGTCCGATGGGCACCGCGAGTCCGATCCACAGCTCAGCGCTCCGCCCGGCGTGGCAGTAGCCGCGCTGAGATGGTTGCCCAAGCCCTCAGCAGTCGCCGCGCTCACCGGCGTTGGCCTGGCCACCTACGCAGGGCTCGCCCTCAACTCGTCGTTGTCGAAAATCCTTCTCACTCTGCCGCGAGCGTTAGCGGGGCGCGGGCGCGACACTTAGCGCCTTACGCGCCTTAAACGGGACGGCCCAAGCGACGTTACAAGGCCGCCAGTACGGGGAACACATGTGGAACAGGGCGCCGGACCGGGCGCCGCTACGACAGGAGCAGCAATGATCGGATCAATCATCCTCGCCATCATCGTGGGCGCCATCATCGGCGTAATCGCGCGACTCGTCATGCCGGGCCGGCAGAGCATCGGCATGATCATGACCGTGCTAATCGGCGCCGTAGGTGGCTTGATCGGCTCAGCTGTGGCCGGCGCGTTCGGGTATCACAACGCCAACGGCGGAATCGCCTGGATTCCGTTCATCGTCGGGATCGTCGTTGCCGTCATCCTGATCGCGATCTACGAGGCCGTCACAGGCCGCCGCCGTACCGGGACGCTTCGGTAGTCCACGCGCGCAAAGCCAGCCAGCCGTCCAACTGCGGCGTGGCTAATACGGGTCGGCCCGCATCCGAAATGGATGACGGGCCGAGTCGTTACCGCTTCAAAACACTTGGGAAGCGGCACAACTGGCGCTCGGAGTCGACTATGTCGGCGACGGCTGCAGCCGACTGGCCACGTATGTCGCGGCTTGATCCGGCATGCCGGCCTGGACATACATAAGGTGAGGGACCATGTTGCCGCCGTCCGCGCAGATGATGTCGTCGGGCAGGCACAAGTCGATGGTCTTGGGGCGGTACGCCGAGTTGACTGCCGGGATCTGACCGTTCGTCAGCGAATTGGCGTAGCTACTAGACGGGTTGCCGAAGAGGGCGACCGCGGCGACGTGATTGGCCGTCTGGGGCGGCAGCTGGTTGCTGACCAGATCCATCACGCCTGCGCCTTGCGAATACCCGCCAAGCACCACTTTGGTGTTGGGACACGTCGCCACGGTGTTTTGGACATGAGCGCTCGCATCGCTGGCACCGGCCAACGCGCTATTGACGTAGTCGTTGGTCGCCGGGTAGTTGACCGCGTAGACCCCGATGGATTGCCCAGGCAGTTGTGACTGAAGCGAGTCGACGAACGCTTGGCCAACCCCACCGAGACCGGCAGGCTCGCCGGTGCCGCGAGCAAACACCACTTCACTGCTTGGGCATTGATCGGCCTGAGCAGGCGGCATGGGGACGCTGACCAGCGCCCCAGTCATCAACACAGCAGCACCGAGAATGCGAGCGACGTCGCGGAAAGTCATCTCTGCATGCTGACATATCGGCGGCCTTGGCCGTGACCCGCACCCGCAACCCTCGCGCTAGAGCCGAGCAGCGGCGAACGACGCGGCTTGGTTGGTCATCCCCGACTGGATGTACGCGACGTGCGCGGCGGGGTTCCTGCCTTCCGAACAGATCGGATCGTCGGCGACGCACAAGTCGATGGTCTTCGGCCGGTACAGCGGGCTGATTGTGGGAAGCCGGCCGCCACCCAACGTCCTGGCAAACGTGCTTTCTGGATTGCCGAACAGCGCTACCGCAGCGACGTGGTCGGCCACCTGCGGCGGCATGGATTCGGTGGCCAAATCGATCACACCCGCCCCCTGCGAATATCCGCCCAGCACCATTCGGGTGCCGGGACAGCTGGCGGCCGTGTTCTCGATATGAGCACGTGCGTCACCGGCACCGGCAAACGAACTGCTGGCGAAGGCGTCGGTCGCCGGGTAATTGACCGCGTAGACCCCGATTGACCGCCCACGGGCTTGCGACCTAAGCGAGTCGATGAACGCCTGGCCGACCGCACCGACGCCCGCCGGCTCGTTGGTGCCGCGAGCGAACACCACCTCACTGTCGGGGCAGGGATCGGCTGACGCACCAGTCGAGGTGTTCAGCAGGCTGCCGGCGGTCGCAGCGGCAGCCGCCACGAGGCACGCGATGGTCCGCGCACTCATCACTCGATGCTGACACACGGCAGCGTTTGTCGGGCCCGGTTGGCAGGCTGGTGTGATGCCCGATTGATTCCGCTAGAGCGCGCAAAGGGGTTTATCCGGGAGTTATAGTAAACGGATGCGTCGCTATCACCGGAAACCCGTCCTTTGCGCGGGCGCGGCAGCGCTCGCCCTCGGTATCGCCGCGACGGCCTTCCCCGGCCGCGCTGCAGCCGACTCCACGGAGGACTATCCAATCCCTCACCGGATGATTGAGACGACCTGCACCGCCGAGCAACTCCTGGCGGCTGCCAGAGACTACGCTCCGGTCTATTACGAGCGGTACATGAACGACTACCACAACCACCAGAATTTCCAGCAGGCAGTCCAAGACAAGGCGCACTGGTTTTTCTCGTTGTCGCCGGCGGAACGCAGGCAATACTCCGACCACTTGTACGAGCCCGGTGTGCGCGATCCCATGACGATCCAATGGGTCAACAACTTCAAGATCTTCTTCAACAACAAGGGCGTCGTCGCTAAAGAGACCGACCACTGCGCCGACTATCCGCCGGGTGACATGTCCGTGTGGGACTGGTAAGCGGAGCTTCTACTTCTCCGTTGATCGCTGAATGGTTCGGCGATAGGACCCTAGGAAGCCGGACCAATAGGGTCCCGGCTGGCATCGTTGAATCAGTTGCGCTGCAGCGCTATTGCTGAAGACGCCGTCGTCGCCGCACCGATCTTGGTGTCGCCGCTAGGGCGCGTCGTCTAGCAGCAGTTCACGAACTACAGGACGCGGCGGATACGGCCGAAGCAGCTGGCTGGCGGGCCGGGTGCGCACGCGCTGTGGCCACCAGAACCAACGGCCGAGCAGCGCAGCGATCGACGGCGTCATGAAGGAACGCACCACCAAGGTGTCGAACAGCAGACCGAGACCGATGGTGGTTCCGACTTGTCCGATGACCCGCAGGTCGCTGACCGCCATGGCCATCATGGTGAAGGCGAAAACCAGGCCGGCCGACGTGACGACGGAGCCGCTGCCGCCCATTGCGCGGATGATGCCGGTCTTAAGCCCGGCGTGGATCTCCTCTTTGAACCGCGCCACCAGTAGCAGGTTGTAGTCCGAACCGACTGCCAGCAGGATGATCACCGACATCGCCAGCACCATCCAGTGCACATCGAGCCCGATGATGTGCTGCCAGATCAGCACGGAAAGCCCGAATGCGCTGCCCAGCGAGAGCAATACAGTGCCGACGATGACCGCGGCAGCGATCACGCTTCGCGTGATGACCAGCATCACGATGAAAATCAAAGCAAGCGAAGCTATTCCGGCGATGATCAAGTCCCAGGCCGCTCCCGTGGACAGGTCCTTGTAAACGGCCGCGGTGCCACCCAGGTACACCTTGGAGCCCTCCAATGGGGTTCCCTTGATGGCCTCGTGCACAGCGCGTTTGATCGGATCGACATGCGAAATGCCTTCGAGCGACGCGGGATCCCCCTCATGCGAGATGATCATCCGGACCGCGTGCCCGTCAGGTGAGAGGAACATCTTCAGGCCGCGTTTGAAGTCGGGGTTTTGGAAGGCTTCCGGCGGCAGATAAAACGAGTCGTCGTTTTTCGCATCGTCGAAGGCGTGGCCCATCGCCGACTGATTGTCCATCATCGCCTGCATCTGACGCTGCATGCCGCCCATCGTTTGTTGCATCGTCAGCATGTACGTCTTCATGGTCCTCATGGTGGCGATCATCGGCGGCATGATCGTCAGCATCTGCGGCATCAACGTATCCAGCCGATCCAAATCTGGCATCAGATTCTCGATGTCATCGGTCAGTATGTCGACACCGTCGAGCCCGTCGAAGATGGACCGCAGCGACCAGCAGATGGGAATGTCGTAGCAGTGCTTCTCCCAGTAGAAGTAGCTGCGGATGGGCCGCCAGAAATCCTCGAAATCTGCGATGTGGTCCCGGAGTTCCTCGATGTCGCCGACCATCCCGTGCATCTTGGTGACCATGCTGTGGGTGGTATCTGCCATCTGCCTGGTGATGTTGAGCATCTGCTCCATCGACTCGATGGTCTTCTGCATTTCATCGGCCTGCGCCTGCATGTCGTTCATGCGGTCGAGCATGTACTTCATGTTCAGCTGCTGGGTGGTGCCCTGCATGCTGATCATGAACGGGATCGTCGAGTGATTGATCGGGGTTCCCAGCGGTCTGGTGATGGCCTGCACACGCCCGATGCCAGGCACCCGGAAGACCGCTTTGGCCACCTTGTCGATCACCAAAAAGTCGGCCGGATTACGCATGTCGTGGTCGGTTTCGATCAGCAACAGCTCCGGGTTCATCCGGGCCTGGGAGAAGTGCCGGTCGGCGGCCGCATATCCGACGTTTGCCGGGATATCGGCCGGCATGTAATAGCGGTTGTCGAAACCGGGCCGGTAGCTGGGCAATGTGATCAGGCCGACCAGCGCGACCGCCACCGTCGCCACCAAGACGGGAGCCGGCCAGCGCACCACCGCCGCACCGATCTTTCGCCATCCGCGGATTCGCATCGCCCTCTTGGGCTCCAGCAAGCCGAAGTGACTCGCCGCGACCACGACGGCCGCGCCCAGGCTGAGCGCGGCAAGTACCACGACCAGCATGCCGATCGCCAACGGAACACCGAGAGTCTGGAAGTAAGGCAGCCGGGTGAAGCGCAGGCAGAACGTGGCGCCGGCGATCGTCAGGCCCGAGCCGAGAATCACATGTCCCGTCCCGCGATACATGGTGTAGAAAGCCGATTCTCGGTCCTCGCCGAGAGCCCGAGCTTCCTGATATCGGCCGATCAGAAAGATGGCGTAGTCCGTCGCGGCGGCAATGGCCAACATCACCAGCAGGTTGACCGCGAATGTCGAGAGCCCAATCAGGTTGTGGTAACCCAGGAATGCCACCACGCCGCGGGCTGCCGCCAGCTCGAGGAAGACCATCGCCATCACCAGCAATACGGTCGCGATGGACCGGTAGACGAACAGCAGCATCACGATGATCACCAGGAACGTCAGTGCGGTGATCAGCTTGAGGCTGCGGTCGCCGGCAAGGTGCTGGTCGGCCAGCAGCGGGGCCGCTCCGGTGGCGTAGACGTGTATGCCGGGCGGCGGCGGGGTTTTCTTGATGATGTCCTGGATCGCCTCGACGGACTCGTTGGCCAGGCTTTCACCCTGATTGCCCGCGAGGTAGACCTGGACGTAAGCGGCTTTGCCGTCGGGGCTCTGCGAACCCGCCGCGGTCAGCGGGTCGCTCCAGAAGTCCTGGACGTTCTCGACGTGTTTGGTGTCCGCCCTGATTTTTCGGATCAGCTCGTCGTAGTAGTGGTGGGCCGCATCGCCGAGCGGTTGGTCGCCTTCCAGCACGATCATCGCCGAGCTGTCGGATTTGAACTCGTGGAAGTCCTGACCGACGCGCTTCATCGCGATCATCGACGCCGCATCTTTGGGGCTCATCGACACCGTGCGCATCTGCCCCACCACATCCAACTGGGGCACAACCACATTCAGGATCACGGTGACCGCAATCCAGCCCAAAATGATCGGTACCGCCAGCCGGTGGATCCACAGCGGCAGCTTCGACCGCACCGCCTCAACCGGGGCCGGCATGACGTCGGTCGGTGCGTCGCTGATATGTCTGCTCATGCGGACTTCACCAAGCAGAAGGTTTCGGCATTCACGCCGTTCGAAATCCTTTCGTCCTTGACGACACCGTCGACGGTGATGCGGCAACCGAGAGTGTCGCTACTGCCCTGCGCCACGATGTTGGGGCTCACCGCGGGATCGGTGGTCTTCAACGTGAGCGACCACGGCAACGGTGCTCCGTCCACCCGCTGCGGCGTGGCATTGAGGTCCAAGTAGTTGATGTCCGCGGCACCCCCGTCCGGACTGAAGATCTCGTACGTCACCACCTTGGGATGGAACGGCTTGGTGTCCTCGTACTTGGTGGACGCGCCGCCGGCATTCCCGTGAGCACCGAAGTAACCATGAACCCGATACACGGTGAACGCGGCGACGGCGATCACCGCCGCGACGATCAACGGCATCCACACCCGTTTGAGAGCGCCAAACATCGGACCTCGCGCCTCCCGTCGCTACCGTTGATCGCGGGCGATGTCCGCGGTGTACACGAGACTGTCCCGTAGATCAGCGGGCCTGCTGAGATGCGACCTCATTGCGATTGCCACTGAAACCTTCATTTCTTGCGGTGCCCTTTGCGGTGCCGGTGAAAGCTAGCGTGAACACGTTCAACTACTTAGCCTGTTTTTAACCTTAGTTAGTCTAATAGGCAGACGTGGCTCACGGAAACCGGGTGGAAAGGGCAAGTTATGAATTGGTGGCGCTGGATAGCTGGTGACGGAGGCCATGCGTTCCACACCGTGCGAAGTCACATTACGACTCGCATCAGGGGCGGTACGATCCAGCCCATGAAGGCAACAAGGCTGGCGTTCGTCGCCCTCGCCGCCGCCGCCATTGCGTTGGCTGCGCCGGCAAAGGCCGACGTCGACACTGATTTCGACAACCAGCTCCAGACCTACGGCATCTACGGCCCGCACGACTACAACCCGTACTTGGCCAAGATCGCCTGCCGGCGGCTCGGTGACCATGTGGATCCCGACGCTGCCGCATCGTCTCGTTTCTTGATGCACAACCTGCCGCGGGGCACCACGCAGGTTCAGGCGTACCAGTTCCTCGGCACTGCGATCGGCTATTACTGCCCGGACCTGGCACCGGTCATGCAAAACATTCCGCCCGCGCAAGCTTGATTACCTCTATACCCCGCCGTTAGACGGCCGGCCGAGAAGCCGGCGAGACCGCGCCGTGCGGCAGCGTCAACGGCAGGTCGTTATACGTGGCGATGCCCGGCGCGGCGGCCACGACGGCGGGAATCGCATTGATGGTGGGCATCGCCGTCATGATGTGCCCGAGCGTCATGAAGTCGGCGATTGTCTCGGCCTGGAAATCCGGCGGCGGTAAGAACCCGACGGTGGTCTTCACCGTTGGCCGCCCGTCGATCTGCATAACCCAGCCGTCTTGGTCGATTTTCCAGTCCGGCTCGAGGGTCTGGCCCTTGCGCCACCGAACGTTGAGCTCGACGACGGTTTTGCCGCCGACGATTCCCTGCCAGCTCGCGTAGACCCCGGCGACGCATCCGGCCGCGATGGTCCAGGAGCCGAGGTCGAGATCGGCGGTGGTTTTTGCGTACTCCGCCTCGCAGCACACCTCGTCGAACTCGACCCCGAGCGCGTCGCCGACCAGCCGGACTGCCTCACCGAACACCGCTGTGCCTTGCGCCGTCATCGCCGGCAGTTCGGGGTGGTCGATCGGCTTGCCGAATCCCACCGGCAGTTCGGTGGCCGGCGAGTCGTAGAAGGTGGTGTCGGCGGCCTCGTTGACGGTGACCTTGTCCACCCGGTCACACACCATGGCCGACACGATGGCCAGCAGTTCAGCGAATCCGGGGCTCACACCGGAGCCGAAGATCGTCGAGCCGCCTTTGCGGCAGGCTTCGGCGATGCGCTCGCGGCCTCGGCCCAAGTTGTGCCCGGTGATGAACGAGGCCGTCGTCACCACGTTGACGCCCGCGGACAAGATGCGTACCAGCTCATCGACGTCGATCCACATCGGGTTGTACACGACGCTGTCGGGTTTCAACGCGAGCAGCGCATCGACGTCGTCGCTGGCGGCGACGCCCAGCCGGTCGATGCCGCACAGCTCTCCTACGTCGCGGCCCACCTTGTCGGGTGAGTAGGCATAACAGCCGACGAGTTCGAACGCGGGATTAGCTGCGATTGCCTCCACCGAGCTTTTGCCGACATTGCCCGTGGTCCACTGAACGACGCGATAACTGTTTGGCACTCGCTCAGCATATGGAACAGGAATGGGCGGTGACAGCCCTACTTGTCGTCGACCGCGATTCCGCCGCGCGACCGCCTGCGTCGCCGCGACGATGATTTGCCGCTGGGGCGGCGGTTGCGCAATCCACCCCGGGGCCCCTCGGCCGCGACGGTGTCCTCGGCGCTGGGGAGTTCGTCGCCGGCGCCTTCCTCGGTTGCCGAGTCGGGTTCCTTGGCAGTCGAGTCGGGCTCCTTGGCAGCCGCGTCGGGTTCCTTGGCGGCCGATTCCGTGGCCTCGACAGTTTCCTCGGTCTTGGCGGCTTCCGCTTCCGCTGGCTCCGCTTCCTCGGCGCCCGCGGCTTCGGTGGGCTCTTTCTCGGTTTCGCCTGCCTCGGCCTCTTCGTCCTTGCGCTTTCTGCGACGACCGCGCCGCTTGGCTTCCTTCGGCTTGAGCGGCTTGGGCGGCGGCGGGGGCAGCTCAGCGACAAACGACAGATAGAAGGAGAAGATGCCCAGCAACGCGATGGCCGCGGCGGCCCCATAGATCGCGAACAACCATTGACCGGCGGCGTCGAGGCTCAGCCAGATTTCGCTGATCGCGGCGCCGACGATCAGCACCCCGGCGAGCACGTGCGCCACGACCGATCCGGTCCGCAACGACAGGGCCAGCTGCGGGGTGCCGAACTCCGGTTTGCGGGTCCGCAACAGGGTGAACACCACCGGCAGCGCGGCCAGCCCGATCAACAAGCCACAGCCGATGCGGCCCGCCGTCCCGAGCGCGTGAGGGATTTTGCCCATCAGCTCATGCCAGCGGGGGATGGCGAAGAAGAAGTAGAGGGCGCCGGCAGCTATCCAAAACGACGCATGCCACAGGATGGCGACTTTGCGCCCCATGCCCCTCCTCAAGCCGTCATCGAGCCGATCCAAGGGCGGCCAACGCCGACCATCGTGCCCGGCCGCACCTCGGACCGCGTGCGCGGAGGATGCGGGATTTGAACCCGCGAGGGCTGTTAACCCAACCCGCGTTCCAGGCGAGCGCCATAGGCCACTAGGCGAATCCTCCTCGGTCATGGTAGCTGCCTGGCGGCAATTGCTATGGCTTCGGGGTACTACACTCGCGATGGACCCCGCGCGGCGTCTATCCTGTGAACTCCCCCAGGGCCGGAAGGCAGCAAGGGTCAATGGGCTCTGGCGGGTGCGCGGGGTCCCCCCAGGTTGGTGTTGGCCCCTCGGCCCGACCCAGAACCGATCCCACTGGCCCCACGGCATTCGACGGTGAAAGGCGCATGGTGTCGTTTCATTCCCTCAGCCGTGAGGAGCTAACGGCTCTGCACGCTCGCCACCAGCAGGACTATGCGGAACTGCAGTCCAAGAAGCTGGCCCTTGATCTCACCCGCGGCAAGCCATCCGGTGAGCAACTCGACCTGTCCAATGCGCTGCTGAGCCTGCCGGGGGACGACTACCGCGACGAAGAAGGCACCGACACCCGCAACTACGGCGGGCAGCATGGGCTACCGGGACTGCGGGCCATCTTCAGTGAGCTGCTCGGCATCCCGGTGCCCAATCTGATCGCCGGCAACAACGCCAGCCTGGAGATGATGCACGACGTCATCGTTTTCTCGATGTTGCACGGCGGCGTGGACTCGCCGCGGCCCTGGAAGGACGAACCGGCGGTCAAGTTCCTCTGCCCGGTTCCCGGCTACGACCGGCACTTCGCGATCAACGAGAGCATGGGCATCGAGATGATCTCCATCCCGATGCGCGACGACGGACCCGACGTCGACCTGATCGAAGAGCTCGTCGCCGTCGACCCCACCATCAAGGGCATGTGGGCGGTGCCGGTGTTCTCCAACCCCACCGGGGTCACCTACTCATGGGAGACCGCTCGCCGTCTTGTCCAGATGCACACGGCGGCAAACGATTTCCGGTTGTTCTGGGACAACGCCTACGCGGTGCACACGTTGACGCTGGACTTTGTCCGACAGATCGACGTGCTGGGACTGGCCGCGACAGCCGGCAACCCCAACCGGCCGTATGTCTTCGCGTCAACATCGAAGATCACTTTTGCCGGTGCCGGCGTCAGCTTCTTCGGCGGCTCGCTGGGCAATATCGCCTGGTATTTG
>NZ_DASRBZ010000669.1:0-2390 GCF_035653355.1 Mycobacterium sp.
GGCGAGTCGGCTGGCGGCTCCGCCAGCTCGCCGGTGGGCCGGCACAGGCTGGGGAACAGCAGCGCACTGCCCGGGGTAGTGACATAGGTGTGGCCCGAGGGCGCGGTCAAGATCAGCGTGCCATCGGGCAACTGCTTTTCCCGCCATCCCCAAAACGTCTTCACCAAATGATGTCACCGACTGTCCGGATTACCCATTCACTGACAGGAAGGGACACCACCATGCAAACCACCAACCCATCAGTCCCCTTGCCGCCCGGCGCCGTGTCCTACGACGGCGGCGAGTGGCTGGACAGTGACGCCGGGCCGTACCGCTGCGTCTTCGGCGCCGTCCGGGGCCCCGTCGAGACCCACCTCGGGGACAAGGTCACCGTGCAGACGGCTGCCGTGCAGCTACCCGGCGGCACCGTTGATGACGGCAGCCGTATCCAGTGCCCGGTGGTCGACATCTCCCAGAACAACACCGACACCATCCTGGGGTTGACCGCGGCGCAGGCCCGGCAGTTGGCGCGACTGCTGATCGCCGCCGCCGACGAAATCGAGTGGTGGGCTGCCTCAGCGGGTTAAGCCTTGTAGCTGTAGCTGAACACCGCCATGCCCGACATTGTCGGGTGGGGCTTCGATCCAGTGCAGCTGTAGTCGGCGTGGGTTGTCACATGCAGCTCGTTTTCGAGGTAGTCCTTACCCGCCTGGTGCGCGTCATCCTGTGTGGTCTCGCGCGGCAACGTGAGTTTGAAGTTGTGGGGCTGCATGTCGTCTACGGTAGCCACCTATGACGCAGGCTAGGGTGCGTGTCGTGTTCGGCTGCCAGGTCTGTGGTGCGGTGCCTGAACCTGTCCCCGACAGCAACCTGGTGGTGGTGCGCCACGCTGCCGGTTGTGAGGTGCTGGTGGAGCGGATCAAGACCCGGTGGTGGCCGAATGTGCACGACGGTGCACAGTTGCCGCCGTCGCCGCCCGCGCAACCATTCGCCAAATGGGGACGGGGTGGCAGCCGCCGCCAACGATCCCGGCACAGCGCCGCCTGACTACCCGGCACGCCGCGCCCGGTAGCGTTCGAACGCCGCGGCACCAGCATCCGCCAGCGACGGCCGACGCGACGCTGACGGGGTCCAGCGCAGCAGTAAGGCGGGCAGGGTGAACATGGCGGTGGCGCTGAAATTCACCGCCCGGAAAACCGCGTCGCCGATGGCAGCGCTGTAGCCCGGCGCGAGCCCGAAGGTGGGGATGCGGGCCAGCCACTGCGTCAGGATCAGTTCCACTTCCATCCGCGCCAGATGGGCGCCAAGGCATCGGTGAATCCCGCTGCCGAACCCCCAATGCCGGCGCCGAACGATCCGCCCGTCGACCACGGTGATCTCGTCGCCATATTCGCGGTTGGCGGCCCCCAGGCATATCTGCACCGTCGACCCGGCCGGGATCATCACCCCGCCGATCGTGACGTCGGCGGTGGTCACCCGGTAAGTGTGCAGCGCCTCAAGCCGAAAAATCTCATCCACGAACACTCCCACCTGACCGGGGTCGGCACGCAACACCGCCTGTAGCTGCTCGTCGGCCGCCAGCGCCAGCAACGCGAATCCGATGGCCGCAGCGACAGGCTCGACAGCACCCCCACCGGCCATCAAAAAAAACGCCCCGGCCGCCTCGACGTCGGACAGGCCGGCCGGTAGCCGCGCCAACAGACCCGGCAGCATCGGATCGTGGCGACGTTGGCTGATAGCGCCGGCCAGATAATCGCCCAGTTCAACCGCCGCTGTCCGATAGGGCTCGCAGTCCGGCGTTGACGTCGCGATGGTGTCCTTCCACCGGATCAGCCTGTCGCGGTCCTCGACCGGCAACCCCAACAGCGTCAGCACGACCTGAGCCGCAAACGGGACCGCGACCGCGGCCATCGCATCGCAGCCGCCGTCCGCGGCCACCGCATCCACCAACGCTGCCGCCTGCCTGGTCAGCGTCGGCAACAACTCGTCCACCGCGCGTGAAGTGAACAGCGACTGCAGCAGCTTGCGCAGGCGGCTGTGATCGGGCGGGTCGACCATGATCGGCACCATCGGCAACCCGACCACATCGCTCGCCGGATGATGCGGCCGCAGCGCCGACGAGAACACCTCAGTGTTGTGTAGCGCCGCCAGCACATCATCGCGGCGCGTCAGATAGTAGACGCCACCCTTCTCCACCACCGGCCCAGCCGCGCGCAGCTTGTCCCAGCCGGCCTTGCGTTCAACCTGAAGCAGCGACCACAAGTCGTCACCGGCCATTCAGGCGCCGTCGTGCTCGGTCAACGACCGCACAGCCGCCAACTTCCGATGCCTTACCTGAGCACCCTTACTCAAGGTGTCCAGCACCCTGCCCAACTCCCTGGCAGCACTCGGATACGTGGCAACAGCCTTCG
>NZ_DASRBZ010000670.1:0-15887 GCF_035653355.1 Mycobacterium sp.
AGATCAGGCGGTCTTCGAGTTCGACGAGCTGACCCCGATGCTGGCAACGGAAGGTTCGGTGGCCAACCACAAGGCGGCCCAGTGGGCATTCGAGGGCAAGTGGGACGGCTACCGGCTGCTAGTCGACGCCGACCACGGCAGCTTACGGGTGCGATCGCGGCGCGGACGCGACGTCACCAGCGAGTACCCTCAATTACGGGCGCTGGCAGCCGATCTCGCCGACCACCACGTCGTGCTCGACGGCGAGGTCGTGGCGCTCGACGAATCCGGAGTACCGAGTTTCTCCGAGATGCAAAACCGAGTCCGGGCCACCCGCATCGAGTTCTGGGCTTTCGATCTGCTTTACCTGGATGGGCGTTCGCTGCTACGGGCCAAATACCGCGACCGGCGTCGTCTGCTGGAAACCCTGGCGGGCGGCACCGATCTCATCGTGCCCGCGCTGCTGCCCGGCGACGGCCCACAGGCGCTGGAACACTCGCGCAAGAAGGGCTGGGAGGGCGTGGTCGCCAAGAAACGTGACTCGACCTACCAGCCGGGCCGCCGCTCGATGTCGTGGATCAAGGACAAGCACTGGCACACACAGGAAGTGGTCATCGGCGGCTGGCGCGCCGGCGAGGGTGGGCGCACCAGCGGCATCGGATCACTGCTGATGGGTATTCCCGCCGACGGCGGACTGCATTTTGCCGGGCGGGTCGGCACCGGGTTCACCGAACGCGACCTGGCCAACCTTAAGAAGACCCTGGCACCGCTGCAAATCGACGAATCGCCTTTCAACACAAGGCTTCCCACGAAGGATTCCAAGGGTGTGACGTTCGTGAAGCCAAAGCTGGTGGGCGAGGTGCGCTACAGCGAGTGGACGTCGGACGGCCGGCTGCGCCAACCGAGTTGGCGGGGGTTGCGGCCGGATAAAGAACCGGGCGATGTGGTGCGAGAGGAGTGAAATCGTATGCGGTGGGTGACCTATCGAGGCGACCGCGGTGAGCGCGCCGGGGTGCTCTCCGGCGACGAGATCCACCCGATGCCACCGGGCGTGCGGCTGCTTGATCTGATCCAGCGCGGCGCCGACGGTCTGCGCGCGGCCGGCGAAGAAGCGCTGCGGTCACCGGCCACGGCCCGTGTTGACCAGGTGAGCCTAGCGGCGCCGATTCCGCGTCCGCCGTCGATCCGCGACTGCCTGTGCTTCCTGGACCACATGCGCAATTGCCAGCAGGCCGCCGGCGGCGGGCGGATTCTCAAAGACGTCTGGTACCGGATCCCGGCTTTCTATTTCGCCTGTCCGGCAACCGTGCTCGGCCCCTACGACGACGCACCAATGGCACCCGGAAGTGCTTGGCAGGACTTCGAATTAGAGATCGGCTCGGTCATCGGGCAAACCGGCAAAGACCTGTCGGTCGAAGAAGCCGAAGCGGCGATCATCGGCTACACGATATTCAACGACTGGTCGGCCCGCGACCTGCAGCGCCTGGAAGGCCAGCTGGGCATCGGGCAGGCCAAAGGAAAAGACAGCGGCGTCACACTGGGGCCGTATCTGGTCACGGCCGACGAACTTGAACCCTACCGCCGCAACGGCAAGCTCAGCCTCGAGGTGACCGCACGGGTCAACGACAGGGTCATCGGCTCAGGCTCCACCGGGACTATGGACTGGAGTTTCGGTGAAGTCATCTCCTATGCATCGCGCGGAGTGGCGCTGGCGCCCGGCGACGTCTTCGGCTCAGGCACCGTGCCTACCTGCACGCTGGTCGAGCACCTCGCCGACCCGCAATCCTTCCCGGGCTGGCTGCGCGACGGCGACGTGGTCACCCTGCAGGTCCAAGGACTCGGCGAGACCCGCCAAACCGTGCGCGGCACACCCGCGCCTCACCGGTTAGCGCCGCGACCAAACCCGGACGTCAAACCGGACAAGCCGCGCGTCAACCGCGCACCGGCCAAAGTGCCCTACGCGCGGGGGCTGCACCAGGTCGCCGACCACGTGTGGGCCTGGACGCTGCCCGACGGCGGATACGGCTGGAGCAACGCTGGGCTGATCGCCGGCGACGGTGCGTCACTGCTGGTCGACACGCTGTTCGACCTGCCGCTGACCCGCGAAATGCTGGCCGCGATGCGGCCCATCACCGACCGCGCGCCGATTACCGACACGCTGATCACCCACTCCAACGGCGACCACACCCACGGCAACCAGTTGCTGAACGCATCCGCGCGCATCATCGCCGCCAAAGGCACGGCCGAGGAGATCGCCCACGGCATGGCGCCCGCGATGCTGGCCATGATCCAGACCGCGGACCTCGGACCCATCGCAACTCGCTATGCACGAGACAGGTTCGGGCCCTTCGACTTCAGCGGGATCACGGTGCGCAACGCCGACCAGACCTTCGACGACGAGCTGACCATCGAGGTCGGGGGCCGCGAGATCCACCTGTTGAACCTGGGACCTGCCCACACCGCCGCCGACTCGGTGGTGCACGTGCCCGACGCCGGCGTGCTGTTCGCCGGAGACCTGCTGTTCATCGGCTGCACTCCGATCGTGTGGGCGGGTCCGATCGCCAACTGGATCAAGGCCTGTGACGCCATGCTGGCGCTGGACGCGGAGACCGTGGTGCCCGGTCATGGCCCAATCACCGGCCCGGACGGAATCCGCGCGGTGCGTGGGTATCTCGTCCACGTCGCCGAGGCGGCCGAAGACGCCTACCGCAAGGGGCTGTCGTTCGCCGAGGCCGCCGACACCATCGACCTCGGCGAGTACGCGACGTGGTTGGACGCCGAACGCGTCGTCGCCAATGTCTATCAGCGCTACCGCGAACTCGACCCCGCTACGCCAAAACTCGAGCCGACGGCGCTTCTGGTCATGCAGGCCGAGTGGTTGGCCACGCGCAGCTGAGCGCCCACCGACTTGGGAGCCCAGCGACACTTAAACGTCTGCGACGACACGCCGACCGTGTTTGCTCGCAATGGTTTAAGTCTCGATGGGGGTGCTGCCTGCTCCCAAGACCGTCGGCGGCGGAATCGCGGGCACCAGGAGAAGCGACCGCCGGTTGGAACTCCTTGTAACTGTTAGGCTTTCGCGATCACGTTCTCGGCGAACATCTCCAGGTTGCGTATCTTCACGTCCAAGGGCTCGGCGTCCGGTCCCTTGGTGTAGGGCACGCGGAAGCCCACGATCACGTCGGTGACGCCCTTGTCCTCCAGGCGCTTGACGCCATCGACGGTGAAGCCATCGGGGGAGATCACGTGGACCTCGAACGGGCCCGCCCTACCTTCGTCCTCGCGGAACCGCTTGAGCCGCGCGATCAGCCGGTCCAGTTCGTCCGGGTCGCCTCCTCCGTGCATCCATCCGTCCGCGCGGGCCGCGCGGCGCAGCGCGGCATCGGCATGGCCCCCGACCAAGATCGGGATCGGCTTGGTGGGCGCCGGAGTCATCTTCGTCTTGGGAACGTCGTAGAACTCGCCGTGGAACTCGAAGTACTCGCCGGTGGTCAGGCCGCGAACGATTTCGATGCATTCATCAATTCGCTTGCCGCGCTTGGCGAATGGGGCGTTCATCAGCTCGTAATCCTCCGGCCACGGGCTGGTGCCTACGCCCAGGCCGATCCTGTTGCCGATCAACGCCGCCAGTGAACCGGCCTGCTTAGCCACTAGCGCCGGCGGGCGGATAGGCAGTTTGAGAACGAAGAAGTTGAACCTGAGCGTCGTCGTCACGGCGCCTAGCGCGGCCGCCAACACGAACGCCTCGATGAACGGTTTGCCGTCGAGAAACTCGCGACTGCCGTCGGGAGTGTAGGGATATTTCGAGTCGGACTCGAATGGATAGGCCAGGCTATCCGGAATGGTCATGGCGGTGTAGCCGGCGGCCTCGGCAGCCTTGGCCAGCGGGATGTAAAACGCTGGGTCTGTCATCGCCTCCGCGTAGCTGAACCGCAACACCGCCTCCTCCACTCGCATGCTGACGACGACCCACACACTAGAGCGCGTTCTAAATTGGCGAATAGCTGGTGGAATGGTGGAAACGCCGTAACCTTAGGGGTGCGACTGTCGGAATGGCAGCGCTCTGGCGACATAGGACGGTTGCCTCCCATGTTGGACGGCGGGAAGAAACGGGTCGCGTCTCCACCGCAGCTTTCGATCGGAGCATGCAGGATGACGGCTCACCGCCGGAGCGAGTTTGTCCTCGAAGTCGCCGAGTTCCTGCGACACGTGCAGGAGGAGCAGGTCACCGACGTGGAGACGGTGCTTGGAGAGCTGACCCGAAGTGCGCTGAAATCGCTGTCCGGTGCTCAATGCGCCGGTATTACCGTCGCATACCGGGATGGCAACGTACGAACGGTAGCGGCGACCGATCGCAATCCTGGCGTGCTCGACGAAATCCAACAGCATCACGGCGAGGGACCGTGTTTATCGGCAGCCTGGGAACAACATGTCATCCGCATCGACGACATGGCGGCCGAACAACGCTGGCCGGACTACTGCCGCGACGCCCTCGACGAGACACCGATCCGGTCGGTCCTGTCGTTCCAGTTGTTCGCCGATCACCGGATGATGGGGGCGCTGAACTTCTATGCCGAAGAGCCCAATGCCTTCGACGACGACGCCGTCGAACTCGGGCTGATCCTGGCCACCCACGCCGCGCTGGCGTGGAATATGGTGCGCCGCGACGAACAGTTCCGCAGCGCACTGGCCTCCCGCGACATCATCGGCCAGGCCAAGGGCATGCTCATGGAGCGCTTCAAGATCGACGCGGTGCAGGCATTTGAGCTGCTGAAGCGGTTGTCTCAGAGTTCGAATACACCGCTGGCAGGGGTGGCCCGCCAACTGGTCGAGGCTGAACAGCGTGGCGGCTGATGCCGCGACACGGCAAGGCGTACCTGCTGACAGCCAGAGCCTGCGATCCGGTTAAGCCGGAGCCGTCACGAGCTCAATTTCGCCCACGGTGGCAGCGGGACAGCGAGCAAATCGGCCGCGCCCGGCGCGGTCGTCAGCGCCAGCAGCGCAGCAGGAATCCGCTCGAGCGGCAGGACGAAGTCGACGCATCCGGTGGCGATTGCACTGGCGGGCATGCTCGACGCGCGTGCCGTCGCCGGGTCTTGGGCGAGTACCCGGCCACCGGCGCGCTTGACGGCCCGGCATCCGTCTGCGCCGTCGGCGAGCGAGCCGGTCAGGATCACCGCGACGGTCGGTGTTGCGTCTGCCGAGCTGTGCAGCAGCGCGTCACCCGGCCGCATTTCCGCGGGGGTTTCGGCTATTACCCATCGGCCGGATTCGTCGATGGTTGCTGTCGTTTGCGCGGGGACGACGGTGAGCCCGGGTAGATCCGCCCGAGCACCGGTCTCGGCGAGCCGAGTCGGCAGGCATGTCCGGTGCGCCAGGATCGCGGTGAGCGAGTCGCGACGGTCGTGGGTGCGGCCGCGGTGTTGGACCACCGCAATAGGCACGGAATACGTCGCCGGAAGCCCGGACAAGACGGTCGTCAGGGCCTCTAACCCACCCATCGACGCAACTATGACGACCCGCCCGAAGGTCGGCGTATGTCCGGCTCCGAACATATGAGCCAGGGTAGTCGCTATGTCCGGTTGCCGACATAGACCCGCGCAAGGTGGGTACCCCACCGAGACCACGCACACGAGGTGGCCGCGGGATGACGGAAGACGAGTTTCGGCGCAACGCGATCCTGGCGCAGTTGCCCGATAGTGAGTTGTCGGCGCTGCGACCGCACCTGCGGCTGGAGCAGACACAGCTGAAGCAACCGGCGTACGAACCGGGGCGCCCTATCGGCGACATTTATTTCCCATTGACGGCGGTGTACTCAGTAGTCGCGCTGGCCGACGGGCAGGTCCGGCTTGAAGTGGCCACCGTCGGCTACGAGGGAATGGTCGGGCTACCGGTGTACTTGGGTGCCACCAGCAGTCCCCAGGCGGCGTTTTGTCAGATTCCTGGTAGCTCCGTCGGAATCCGCGTCGGAGACTTCCGCCAGGCGCTGGGACGCGACGGCGTGCTACACGCGCTGCTGAACCGCTATACCCAAGCGACGATGGTGCAAGTGGCCCAGAACGTCGTCTGCAACCGCAGCCATACGACCGAGCAGCGGATGGCCCGCTGGTTAACGACCACCCAGGATCGGGTCGGCCGTGATGAGTTCCCGCTCACCCAGGAGTTCCTCGCCCAGATGCTCGGTGTGCACCGGCCGACCGTCTCAGAGACGGCCCAGCGACTTCAAGCCGAGGGTCTTATCCGCTACAGCCGCGGCATTATCAGCATCACTGACCGAACGGGGCTGGAACGAATGGCCTGCGACTGCTATCGCATCATCAAGAAAGAATTCGACGACTTGGCCAATCACCGCCGAAATCAGTGATTCAAGCCTGCGGCTCCATCAACAGCACCGCGCCGTTCACCACGTCTTCTAGTGGAGATTGAAAACCCATACACGTCACCCGCACGCGAATGGGCCGGCCGCGCCTGTTGATGGCGTCGACAACAGACTGACCGGGGTTGTGCGGGTCCACGAATGCATTGCCTATCAGTGGGCGAACATCGTCCATTGGCAATCCGATATCGAAATCGGTGAGCACGTTGCCAATCGCTTCGTCGGAGCGCAGGCCCCACAGTTCCGCGCAGCCGCGGTTCCACACGACCACCCGCATTTCCCGATCCACCACGACCATGCCGAAATGGATCGAGTTGATCAGCGAGCCGAGGAAGGTGCGGGCGTCCTCGAGTTCGACGCTGCGCTCTCGTAGCTCGTCGTTGATGGTGTGCAACTCGTCGTTGGTGGACTGTAGCTCCTCGTTCATCGTCTCGAGTTCTTCGTTGGTGGACTGCAGTTCTTCGTTAGTGGTTTCCAATTCCTCCACCGTTGACTGCAGTTCTTCGTTGGTGGTCTCGAGTTCTTCGTTGGTGGACTGCAATTCTTCGTACGCCACCTCGAGTTGACGGTTGGTCTCGACCACCTTGTCCAGCAGCGCCCGGGTGGCGGTGACGTCGAAAAAGACGATCGATACGCCAACTAGCCTGGTATCGGCGTCGACGAGCGGGTTCACGTGGATCTCGAACCACACGGTTTCCGCGCCTGGATGTTGCCATTTGACGTCCGGGATCCTGGTGGACCGGCGATCAACCTTCGCTTGCTCGACGTAAGCGCTCAACTCGACCGGCCGATACGAGACTTCGAGGTCACGCAGCAAGCGGCCGATGTCGCGCGCCGAGAGCCCGAACATCGTTTCCGCTTGCTGGTTGATCATGGCCACGGTGTCTTCACCGGTGACCACTATCTGGGCGACCGGGCTGGCGCGAAAAGCCAAGTCTCGCACTGTGCTAGGCCCGGAAAAATCTCCGCGCCGGTCATACATCGTCGCCGTCGCGTCGTAGCGATCCACGCCGACATGCGACCCGGCCGCCTTGCGAAAGACCCGGTGTTTGACGTTCAACGGCGAGAACCGCTCGCTGTGGTTCAGCAGCATCTCGGCGTGCCCAAGAAACAGTATGCCCTGATGAGAGAGCGCAAAGTGCAACCGTCCTAAGACATTTCGCTGCGTCTCGGCATTCATGTACATCAGGGTGTTGCGGCACACCAGCAGGTCGACTCGCGAGATGGGGGCGTCCTTGACCAGGTCGTTGCGACCGAAGATCACCCCACGCCGCAGATCCTTGCGAAAGACGTAGCGCCCGTTGAGGTGTTCGAAGTAGCGCTCCAGCAGCTCCGCCGGCACCGACTCGACCGCTTTGGCGTCGTAGGTGGCGCCACGCGCCTCGGTGAGCGCATCCTCGTCGACGTCGGTCGCGTAGATCTTCACCCGCTGCCGGAACCCGTCGGGGCCGAGGGCCTCGGCCAGCAGCATGGCGAGGGTGTAGGCCTCTTGGCCGGAGGCACATCCGGCGCTCCAGACCCGGATCGGGTCGTCGGGACCGCGTTCGGCCAGCATCCGCGGAATGACGTCGGCTGCGATGTATTCCCATGCATCAGGATCCCGAAAGAAGTCCGTGACATTGATCAGGATGGTGTTGAACAGGGCCGAGAATTCGTCGGAACTGGCTTGTAACACGTCGAGGTATTGCTCGAAGCTCGTATAGCCAGCCCGGTCCATGCGGTGGCGCACGCGCCGCATCAGCGTGGTGCGTTTGTACCCGGTGAAATCGAACCCACGGGAGTCCCGCAAGTACCGCAGCAGCGCCTCAAATGATTCGTCTGGCTGGGTGTTCATTTCGTTCCGTCCGCCGACAAACTGTCGCGAAATTGAACACTATCGCGGTCAGAGTTGGTTTTCGGGGCCAATGACAGCCCACACCGTCTTACCGGACGGCATGGGTGCGCTGCCCCACGCGCGGGATACCGCGGCAACAATCGCCAAACCGTGCACGCCGCGGCCGTGCAGGGAATCCTCGCAACGTACCGCCGGCATCGAACTGTTGTCCCGCACAGCTACGCTGACCGTCGTCCCGTCGGTTTCCAGCACTACCACCGGGGCACTTGCCGTGTGTTGCAGCACGTTTTCAACGAACACGTTGACGATCACGGTCGCCACCGGGATGAGCGCCGACTGCGACCAGGCCGCCAGCCATTCGGCGACCAGGTCGCGGGCCTGTCGCAAGCTGGTCGCCGAAGCAGACAACTCGGCACGAGCCCGGCGCCGGGTAAATCGATTGCTGTCAGCGGCTGCATCCAGCGCGGTGTCGATGGAGGGGTACACCGGCACATATCGCGTGATACCGCTGCGGGCGATGGTCCTGCGGCCACGCGCATGCCCGCACGCCAACATGATCGGGACATCCGGCCAGGTGCTGACATGCCAGCGTGCGCTGGTGAACACCGACCACGCCGACGACGCCGGAACGTCCAGCATGGTGACGTCGACGATCACGGCTCGCGGCTCGTCCAGTGCGGCCTTGATGACGGTGTCGCGCAGCTTCAGGTAGGTCGAGCTATCGAGAACGCCGCCGATGGTGAGCAGGCGCACTTCGGCTGTGTTCGCCGTGGCAATCGTCAGCTGGCTGGTCGGCCTACTCACTGGGCTCCTCGTGTTTTCCGTAGGCCTCGGCCAGCCGGCTGCCCAGCACTGCCATCGCGTGCTCGGCCTCGTCGGCAAGCGCGTTGTACCGCTCGTTCAAGATCCCGGGGGTGACTTGCCGGGCCAACCGGCGCGACAGCGTGGCTTTCTCCTGCAGGCTGCGCACCGCGATCCACAGCGCGTCTTCGACCTCCTCGTCCCGCGCGCGCAACAACGCGTCAGCTGTCCAGGCGTGACCGACCCGACAACGGTAATTGCCGTCGCTGATGGCGATCAATGACCCGTTGCAGTCCGGGCAGGTGTAGCCGGACGGTGGCCCGAGTTGTTCGGTGTCGAAATCCGCGGAAAACCGTCGGGCCATGGCGATGCGGTTTTCCAGCTTCATACGGGCGTCGGGCTCCATCTCGCGTTCCTCGCATTCTCGATCTGCCAGTTGCTTGAGCAGACCGCCCATCTCAGCCGCAGATACCTCGTTGTCGACCACGCCAGCATCGATCGCGTTTTGTGGCATGGCGGAGAAGAGCGCATCGGAGGGCGATTGTGCGATTGTCGTGCCGCCTCGGGACCGGATGGCTGCGGACCCGAGAACGCCGTCGTCGAGCACACCGGAAAGCAGCACCCCGACCGCGCGCGGACCATAACTTAGCGCCGCCGAGCGGAACAACGCGTTGATGGCGGGGCGGTGCCCGTTCTCGGTCGGGCCGTCCGACAGCACGATCCGGTGATCCTCAACCAGCAGATGATGGTTCGGTATGGCGACATATACGGTGGCGTGCTCCAGTGGCGCGCCGTGTTGGGCGGTCACCGCCGGAAGTGGACCGCTGCGGTCGATGATGCGGGCCAGCACGCTTGGCGCGCCGGCCGGCATGTGCAGGACCACTAAAACCGCATAGGGCAGGTCAGGCGGTAAGCCCGCGGCAAAATGGGTGAGCGCCTCGACCCCACCGGCCGAGGCGCCAACCGCAACCACATTTCGGGCGCTGTTGTCATCTGCCATTGCCCTCGCCACCGCCTCCTGACTACCCACCGGTGTGCGCAGGCAACCCGTATCGGGGCTGCGAATCAACCTAGCCCAATTTCGGAGGGCCGAGAAGATGTGAACCGGGCTTCGTGCGGGTTGCCGTCGAGCGGATTACCCAGCGAAGCCCATCTACGGTTGGGCAACCGTAAGTTCGGCGCTGCCAATTGTGAACGGCGGCGGCCCCACGCCGGCGATGGTATGGGTGCCTTGCGGTGTTTCTTCGATGATGCGCGCCGGCGCGCTGCGCTCACCCACAGTCAGCGTCACCGCTCGCGCCTGCCGGAGAACATCCTGCGCCAACGTCTCGAAAACTGTTCCCTGCCAATGGTATTGCCCGTCGATCGGCTCAATGTAGCCGATCAGGCGGACCCGTACCTGGCGGGAGACGCCAGCGATGGTCAATGTTGCCGGCCCGTCGTAGGTGTCGTCTTCTACACTCGCGCTCGACGACAGCTCAAACGCCGCCGCCGGGCGGTGTGGCGTCGGACGCCGAATGTGCACCCTTTCGTTGAAGACCTGTTGAGCACTGAGGCGCACCTCGATGCGGGTGCTGGCCTTGCGTGTCATCCACTTCAGGCATCTGGTGATGTAACGCAGTTGTGCTTCGTCATCGGGCCCGGGGATCAAGAAGTAGTTGGGGAAACCGTGCACGGCGACACCAAGGTAGGGCTCCATGCCGTCGTGCCAGGCCTGCCGGATCGTCAGTCCGCCGGCGCCGACCAGAGTGTCATCGGCGATCTGATCGGCAACGGAAAACCCGGTGCCGTAGATGATCACGTCGACGTCATGGCGGGCGCCGTCGGACGTGCGGATGCCCTCGGACGTCACGCTGTCGATCGGCGAGCGCACCGGTTCAGGGCGCCGCGGAATAGTGGCCCGCTGCATAGGCTCAGCGTGGCGACGCAGCCAGCGCTTGGCGCGGGCGGTCGGTCCGCGCAGGATCGGGATGAACCGGCGCGGCGGATACGCGAACACCTTGACCGATGCCGCGGACGCGACGAGTCGGTCGATTTCTCGGACGGCGGTGCTGTCTGCGCCGACGATCGCGACGCGTTTGCCGGCTGCATCGACATCGTGGTCCCACGCCGTCGAATGAAACCGCACACCGCGAAAATCGTTCTGGCCCTGAATTTTTGGAATCCATGGCGTGAACAGCCGACTCTTGGCGGCGATCACGACGCGGCCGCGGCAGATATCACCGCCGCGGGTGGTCAATGTCCAGGTGTCGGTGCCGTCATCAAATGCCGAGCTGCCGACTTCCTTGTCCACGACGAAGCCGGTGATGCCGACAGCGGTCAGAGCTGTCCGGGCGCACGCCGCGGCCGCTCCGGCGCCGACGATCACGACGTCGTGGCGTAGCTCAGCAGTATCGGCTGGCTGCGTCACAGAAATCCACTGCGCCGCCACTGTCGGCGCGCGATCGGGCCCATCAACCCGACCTCGGTCAAAAACGCCGCCAGCGGAGCAAACCCACTGACCTGGACCTCGTGCCGGTGGGGGCTGGTCAGCACGGTCCGTCGCGCCTCTCGCACGTTGAGACCCGCACGCGCATACGGCACCGGATTGCTGAACAGGTAGCGGAAGAACAACCCGCCGAGACCATTGATGTTGGCGATGAACCATCTGTTGAACCGTGGCATCTGGGCAACCCGCTTGCGCAGGCCGTCGCGCGCGAACTGGATGTGGCGAGCCTCTTCGGTGACGTGAATTCGCATCAGCCGCTGCACCATTGGTTGCAGTTGAGGATCGTCCATCATCTGCCGCTGCAGTGAATCGAAGATTTCCTCGCCGATCAATGCGGCCACCCACAGCATCGCGCCACGAAACACCAGCGGTAGGGCGTTGATGATGATCCGGTGGTAGAGCCGCGGGCGCACCGGCTTGGCGCCGACCCGCTCGATGGCCTTGCCGAACATCACCATGTGACGGGTTTCGTCACCCAGCTCGGTCAGCGCGTAATGCGACTCCCGGGCCGTCGGATCCTTGTGCATGAGCCTGCGCAGCAGGGCCTGGTTGAGGATGTTCTCGAACCAGATACCGGCCGACAGGGTGTTGACGAACTCCTGGCGCGACAGTTCGATTCGCTGCGCCTGTGACATCTGGTCCCACATCGGGGTGCCGTACAACGACACGACCTTGGGCGGCAGGTAGAACTTGTCGGGGTGGAGCGGGGCGTCCCAGTCGATGTCGACGACCGGGGCGTAGGACTTCTTCACCGACCCCTTCAGCAAGCGCTCCGAGAACTCCTCGCGACTGGGCCCGGTGGGCTTCACCGGAGTAGTCATGGCGCCGCTCCTTCGTCGGTGTCGTGCCATCGACGTTAAGAAGCACACGAGGAGATGTCAATACCTCTGGTACCGGATACCTCAGGTCCCGGCTGGCTGCTGTCGTGCTTTGTGTGCTCGCCCGACGTGCTCTTCGTCGCGCAGGCGTTCCACCATGTGCGGATAGTGCAATTCGAAGGCCGGGCGGTTCGACCGGATCCTCGGCAGCTCGGTGAAGTTGTGCCGCGGCGGCGGGCAACTGGTGGCCCACTCCAGCGAATTGCCGTAGCCCCAGGGGTCGTCGACCGTGACGGGTTCGCCGTAGCGGTAGCTGCGGAAGACGTTCCACACGAACGGGATCATCGAGACGCCGAGGATGAACGCGCCGACCGTCGAGACGATGTTGAGCGGCTGGAAACCGTCGCTCGGCAGGTAGTCGGCGTAGCGGCGCGGCATGCCCTGGTCACCCAGCCAGTGCTGCACCAAAAACGTGGTGTGGAAACCGATCAGCGTCAGCCAGAAGTGCAGCTTGCCCAGCCGCTCGTCGAGCAGCCGGCCGGTCATCTTCGGGAACCAAAAGTAGATCCCGGCGAAGGTGGAGAACACGATGGTGCCGAACAGCACGTAGTGGAAGTGGGCGACCACGAAGTAGGTGTCGGTGACATGGAAGTCCAGCGGCGGGCTGGCCAGAATCACGCCGGTCAGACCGCCCAGAAGGAATGTCACGAGGAAGCCGATCGAGAACAGCATCGGGGTCTCGAACGTCAACTGGCCCTTCCACATTGTGCCGGTCCAGTTGAAGAACTTGATGCCGGTCGGAACCGCGATCAGATAGGTCATGAACGAGAAGAACGGCAGCAGGACGGCACCTGTTGCGAACATGTGGTGCGCCCATACCGCGGCTGAGAGGCCGGTGATGGCCCACGTCGCGTAGATCAGCGTGGTGTAGCCGAAAACTGGTTTGCGGGAAAACACCGGGATGATCTCGGTGACGATGCCGAAGAACGGCAGCGCGACGATGTAGACCTCGGGGTGACCGAAGAACCAGAACAGGTGCTGCCACAAGAGGGGTCCGCCGTTGGCGGCGTCGTAGATGTGGGCGCCCAAGTGCCGGTCGGCGGCAAGTCCGAACAGCGCCGCGGTCAGAATCGGGAAGGCCAGGAAGACCAGCACGCTGGTCGCCACGATATTCCAGGTGAAGATCGGCAGGCGAAACATCGTCATACCCGGGGCGCGCATGCAGATCACCGTGGTGACCATATTGACCGCCGACAGGATGGTGCCGAATCCGGAGAGGATCAGCCCCATGATCCACAGGTCGGCGCCGGCGCCTGCCGAACGGATGGCGTCGGATAACGGCGTGTAGGCGGTCCACCCGAAGTCGGCCGGCCCGCCCGGAGTGATGAAACCGGACAGAACAACGAGCCCACCGAACAGAAAGAGCCAGTAGGAAAAGGCGTTGAGCCGCGGAAAGGCGACGTCCGGTGCGCCGATTTGCAACGGCAGCGCGACATTGGCGAAGCCGAACACGACCGGGGTGGCATACAGCAGCAGCATGATCGTGCCGTGGATGGTGAACAGCTGGTTGTACTGCTCGTTGGACAAGAACTGCAGCCCCGGCGCGGCCAATTCTGCGCGCATGAGCAGCGCCATTAGACCGGCCGTGAAGAAGAACGCGAACGCCGTGGCAAGGTACATCTGGCCGATCAGCTTGTGATCGGTCGTGGTGACCAGGTTCCATACGAGCTGGCCGCGGGTTCGGCGAGGATGCGGATAGGGCCTATGGGCGGTCAGGGTTTGCACAGGCCCCGCTTCGGTGACCATCATTCCTCCCCTCACCAGCGCGCTGGGGAGCTACCCGCACTCGGGCCGAGATTACCCCGAAGCGGTGCGCCGAAACACTGGGAAGGGACGACATGACGAGGCGGCATATCCACGTCATCGGCATCGGCGCCGGGGACCCCGACTACGTCACGGTCCAGGCCGTCGAGGCCCTCAACGACACCCAGGTGTTTTTCGCGATGGACAAGGGTGAGGCCAAAAGCGATCTGGTGGCATTGCGTCGTGAGATCTGCGCCCGGTTCATCCGCGATCCGGGCTACCGATTCGTCGAACTGGCGGACCCGCCGCGGGCGAAGAGTGCCGACTATAAGGAAGCGGTGTCCGACTGGCATGCGGCGCGCGCCCGGGTCTGGTCCACCGCGATTACTGACGAGCTGGAACCAGGAGGCGTCGGCGCATTCCTGGCGTGGGGTGACCCGTCGCTGTATGACAGCACGCTGCGCGTCCTGGAGGCGGTGGCCGCCGAGATCGACATCAGCTATGACGTGATCCCGGGCATCACCGCTGTGCAGGCACTGACCGCCCGCCATCGCATTCCGTTGAACCAGGTCGGCGAACCGGTTTTGATCACCACCGGCCGGCAGCTTCGCGCGCACGGGTTGTCCGGCTCGGCGGTGGTCATGCTCGACGGCGAGTGCTCGTTTCAGGTGTGCACGGCCGGCACCCGGATTTGGTGGGGCGCCTACCTGGGTACCGACAACGAGCTGCTGGTATCCGGGACGGTTGGCGAGGTGGGGGAGCGGATCGCCTCGCTGCGTGCCGACGCCCGCGCCCGGCACGGTTGGATCATGGACACCTATTTACTGCGCGCGGTGGTGTAGGTTTCGCGGCCCTGTCCCATGGCAGGATCTCAGGGCATGGGACTGTTTCTCGTCCGCGCCGCATTCACCGGATTTGCCTTATGGGTGGTCACGCTGTTCGTCCGCGGCATCAGCTTTGTCGGCGGTGATAGCCGGTTGGAAAGGGTCGGCATCATTTTCGTGGTCGCGGTGATCTTCGGTCTGGTCAACGCTTTCATCAAACCGATCGTGCAGATCCTGTCGATTCCGCTCTACATCCTCACGCTGGGCCTGTTCCACGTCGTCATCAACGCATTGATGTTGTGGATCACGGCCTGGATCACCCGCCACACCACCCACTGGGGTCTGCATATCGACCACTTCTGGTGGACGGCGATTTGGGCTGCGATCGTGTTGTCGATCGTGAGCTGGCTGTTGTCGCTGGCGGCGCGTGACGTCAGGCGTGCCGCCCGCAGGTGACGGGCGGGCACACTGGATAGGTGCCTGAACTACCGGAAGTCGAAGCGCTGGCCGACCATCTGCGCCGCCATGCGGTCGGTATGACGATCGGCCGTGTCGACGTTGCAGCGTTTTCGGTGCTCAAGACCTTTGATCCGCCCATTACCGCGCTGCACGGGCAGACCGTCGCGGGGGCCGAGCGGTGGGGCAAGTACCTCGGTGTGCGGGCTGGCGAGCTGTTGTTGATCACTCACCTCTCGCGGGCCGGTTGGCTGCGGTGGTCCGACAACTTGCCGGCCGCGCCGCTGCGTCCGGGCAAGGGGCCGATCGCGCTGCGTGTCCACTTGGACACGCCGGGTGAGGCGCCCGGCTTCGACCTCACCGAAGCCGGCACGCAGAAGCGGTTGGCGGTGTGGTTGGTCGACGATCCGGCGAAGGTGCCGGGCATCGCGGCGCTGGGGCCCGACGCGTTGGAGGTCGGCCCGGACCAGCTGGCCGGTCTGCTCGCCGGAGAGAGCGGGCGCATCAA